>JAURYA010000073.1 GCA_030654155.1 Sulfurimonas sp.
GAAAACACTGTCATTCTTAATCTCCGCATATTCACCAGAAAATTTATTGTGATGAGAGTTTAAACGCATAGCCAATCCAACTTCATCATTTTTTTCCGTTGGATCTAATTTACCGTCTAAGACATGGTCGCGTGTCAGAAGCCATATATCATTAAACTCTCCAGATCCAGCATAAGAAATTTGGTTGCAAGCCAAAAGAAACATAAAGAATGAAAATAGGATTTTTCTCATTTTTTTTACCTAACTATTTTTTGTGTAATACTATATCGTATATACACTAATATCATGTGATTATCTATCACAAAATATATTCATAAAATAATAATTTTAAAAAAATGGCAAATTGCAATAAGATAGTTTTTATTTGATAAAAGTAGATAAAATTACATCGTTTAGATTTTAACAATAAACAAGTATAATTTGAAATATTTTACAAGGTACATATGAATGATAGAGAGATTTTACTTAAAAGAGTACCTCAGTTTTAAAGAGGTTGAACTGGATTTAAAATCAGGACTGGTGGTATTTACGGGTCCAAGCGGAAGCGGAAAGTCAATTTTGATGAATTCGGTTTTGTCCACATTCGGCGGCGAATCATGCGATGCGGCGCTCTGTGAGTCCACCGTAACTTGGGAGTTAAGTGCAGATGATGACGCCATAGAGTTTGACGATGTAAATATTTTTAAACATATTAAAAAAGATAAATCTAGATATTTTATAAACAATCAAAGTATCTCTAAAAAAGCCATAAACGCTCTTGCTTCTACATATCTAAAGCACCTTTCATTAAGGGATTTCAGCGATTTTGAAAATGAAAATCTCCTATCTATTTTGGATAACAGACTGGATGCGAAAAAACATAATGCAAATGAACTCAAAAGCTGGTATAAAGAGGCATTTTCAGAGTATCAGAAGGTCAAAAAAGAGCTTCTTGCAATTGAAGATGAGCAGAAAAAAATTGTAGAACTTAAAGAGTTTGCGGCTTACGAGATTAAAAAAATAACTGATGTAAATCCAAAAATATCCGAAGATATAGAGCTTTTAAACATTAAAAAAGAGCTCTCAAAGAAAGAGAAAGCAGTTGAGGCTATATCAAAAGCAAGTGCAATTTTTGAACATGAACACAATGTTTTTAATGCTCTTGATTTGCTGAACATCGAGAGTTCTTTTTTTGGCGACAGCATGAATGAGCTTAGAGCGCTTATGGAGAGTGCAGAGGAGAGGTTTGCCATGCTAGACGAGGTTGATGTCGAGGATGTTTTAAACCGCATTGAAGTTCTGGGTGATTTAAAGAGAAGATACGGAAGCATAGAAGATGCCCTAAAGTATAAAGAGCTCAAGATTGAGGAACTTGCAAAATATGAAAATATAGAGGTTGCAAAGGGCGATTTGGAGCACAAAGAGGCAGCTCTTGGCAAAAAAGTAAAAGATTTGGCAGATAGACTCAGCACTCTTCGCAAAAGCGAGATAGAGTCGTTTAACAGCGATTTGAACAGGTATCTAAAAGAGCTATATTTGCGGGATGCAAAAGCGGAGATAATAGATGCAGAGTATGGACCTTTTGGAAAAGATGAGATAGTTTTAAGACTAAACTCAACTGACCTGCAAAAGGTAAGCACGGGCGAGTTTAACAGGCTCCGTCTTGCTATTTTGGCTCTGAAATCCGAGCTTATGAGCAGAGGAGGCGGAGTATTGATGCTTGATGAGATAGACGCAAATCTAAGCGGCGAAGAGTCTATGAGCGTTGCAAAGGTGCTAAAACAGCTCTCAAAACATTTTCAAATATTTGTTATTTCTCATCAGCCGCAGCTTACTTCGATGGGCGACCAGCACTTTTTGGTATATAAAAATGGCGATGAATCGCACGCAAGAGAACTTTGTTTTGATGAGAGAGTTGATGAGATAGCTAGAATAATAAGCGGCGAGAGCATCACGCAAGAGGCTAGAGGGTTTGCTAAAGAGCTCCTTGGGCTAAATAAATAGAAAAATGAGAAACTATGATTATTGACACACATGTACATCTTGACGACGAGAGATACAGAGATGATTTGGATGAAGTTCTCCATAGAGCCAGAGAGGGCGGAGTTAAACGATTTATCATTCCAGGAGCTGATCCGAAAAATCTCCAAAGAGCTATAGAGATTGCACAAAACAACAGTGACGTCTACTTTGCAGTAGGTGTTCATCCTTATGATATGGATGCGTTTGATTCACTGGAGTTTGAAAAGTATATAAATCATCCAAAGTGCGTGGCAGTAGGTGAATGTGGGCTTGACTATTTCAGGCTTGAGGGAAGTGATGATGAGAAAGAGAGAGAAAAAAAGCGTCAAAAAGAGGTCTTTGTAGCTCAGATAGAACTTGCAAAGAAATACAAAAAACCGCTTATAGTGCATATTAGAGATGCATCGATGGACTCAAAAGAGATACTTTTAAAATACAATGCTGCAGAGGTCGGAGGAGTTCTGCACTGTTATAATGCTGACGAGGAGCTTTTAAGCCTTGCGAAAGAGGGGTTTTATTTTGGAATTGGAGGTGTTTTGACGTTTAGCAATGCAAAAAAACTTATACATGTACTTCCAAAAATACCGTATGACAAACTTCTTATCGAAACAGATGGTCCATATTTGACTCCATCTCCCCACAGGGGCGAGAGAAATGAGCCGTTTTATACAACTTTTGTTGCAAAAAAAATGTCTGAACTTTTAGAAATCCCACAGGAAAATATAGAAAATACAACCTCTCAGAACGCCCTCAGGCTCTTTGATATTTCCTAATATTAAGAATTCTTAATTTTTTATTAATTTTATTTAGATAAAATCTAATGTTTAAATTCAAAATAAGAGCTGCTAAAATGAAACACATAATACTCCTTTTATTGCCATATTTCTTAAGCGCAAATCTTTTATACAGCACAAACCAGACTCAAGAGATAGCTATTTTAGACTCTTTTGACATAGAAGCATCCTTTTTGTATGATCCGGTAATGAATCAAATGAAAAACAGCAATGTAGAGATTTATAAAGAAGAGCATTTTTTTCAAGCGATGGATGACGCTTACCTTTTTATTCCGATAGTAAAAAATATTTTAGCCAAACATGGAATACCGCCTGAGTTTCTTTTTCTTGCAATGGCAGAATCAAATTTTTCAGCAAAAGCATATTCAGTTAAAAGAGCATCCGGTTTATGGCAGTTTATGCCACAAACAGCAAAATTATATGGACTTAAAATCGATAAGTACGTTGACGAGAGAATGGATTTGATAAAATCTACAGAGGCTGCTGCAAAATATCTTAATAATCTTTATAGTCAATTCGGAAAGTGGTATTTAGCTGCCATTGCATATAACTGCGGCAGCGGAAAATTGAGCAGAGCCATAAGTAGTGCCAACAGTGACGAGCTCTCCGTTTTACTAAATCCTGAAAAAACATATATTCCAAAAGAGAGCAGACTTTATATCAGAAGAGTAATTGCACTGGCAATGATTGGAAATGATGAACAGTTTTTGCAAAAAAGTGAGTATGAGCATCTGCTAAACAGAGCCAATGCGTACTCTATCTCTACCGTTAGGGTGCCGAGTGGAGAATCACTAAAAAGAGTATCTAACTTAGTTGGAATACCGCTTGCTGAATTACAAAAATTAAACAGACATCTAAAAAATGATTTTACCCCTCCATATTTAGGTGGCTATGATATATATATTCCATATATTAAACTCTCAGAGTTTAAACAAAAATATTTTGAGGAAAAAACTAATAATATTTACAAAATACATGTTGTAGGCAAGGGTGATAGTCTGTATAGTATTGGTAAAAGGTATAGCGTGTCACATGATTTGATTAAAGATTTTAACGCTCTTAAGGCAAACAGACTAAGTCTAAATCAAAAACTAATTATTCCATTGGACAACAAAGCTGGTGTTAAAAAAATGAGTAGTCAATTTTACTATATGGTTAAAAAAGGAGATACTTTGGAATCTATCTCAAAAGAACATAGAGTAAGTATTCAAGATATAAAAGTTCAAAACAAGCTTAATAGCAACTCAATTCAAGAAGGGAAAAAATTAAAACTATAATGAATAAAATATCTATTTTTTCTGTTACATTATTGCTGATTTTGGCTACCGGCTGTAGCTCAAGAGGCAGCAGAGCTTATTCGAATCTTGGAGCGGCAAAAAGTTATTCACAAGATAAAGATTCACGCAGTTCGGTCATTAATAAAAATGATTATGTTCATCCAACGATGAAACCATATGAGATTAGAGGCATAAAATATTATCCTACTGTTGTAAACGTAGGTGATGAGTTTAGCGGTAATGCAAGCTGGTATGGCCCGGATTTTCACGGCAAGCTTACATCAAACGGTGAAACATACAATATGCACGACATGACAGCTGCACATAAAACGTTGCCTATGAATACAATCGTAAAGGTAACAAACAAAAAAAATGGACTAAGTACAGTTGTTAGGATAAATGACAGAGGTCCTTTTATTGATACAAGAATAATTGATTTATCAAACACTGCAGCCCGTAAAATTGATATGGTCGGTGCAGGAACAGCACCTGTAACTGTTGAAATACTAGGCTTTCACTCAAAAGAGCAGAAAAATATACCTGTGCAGAAAGATCTAAAAAATTCTCCTCAAGATCAAATCTTAGATAGTTTTGCTCTTCAGATTGCATCATTTTCTAAGTTTGAGGGTGCATTGACGACCCAAAAGAGATACGATAACACGGACGGATATAAAACAGTTATTAAAGATATAGAGACACAAAACGGCAGAATGTTTAAGGTTTGGTTAAAGGGCTTTAGAAGCGAAGCAGAAGCAAGGGACTATTTGGCACTTGGAAATTTTAAAAACTCATTTATTGTGAGAGAGGATTAAAAAATAATGATTAGTAAAAGCAGAAAAACAAAAGAGACGGATATTACGGTTTCACTATCTATAAACGGAACCGGTAAAAGCAAAATAGATACAGGCGTAGGCTTTTTAGACCACATGCTGGAGAGCTTTTCTAAACACTCTCTGATTGATTTGGATATATCATGCAAGGGTGACACGCATATAGATGACCACCACAGCGTAGAGGATATCGGCATTGTTCTAGGCTCTCTTTTGGCACAGGCAATATATCCTGTTGAAAATATGGAGCGTTTTGGAAGTGCAAATATCGTGATGGATGAAGCATGCGTTAGTTGTGATTTGGATTTAAGCAATCGTCCATATCTGATTTATGAAGTTAATGTTGCTGGCAAAGTAGGGCAGTTTGATACAGAGCTTGTCGAAGAATTTTTCAAAGCATTTGTTTCAAACGCAAGAATAAGTGCACATCTAGTAACGCTTAGGGGAAAAAATAAACACCATATTATAGAAGCCGCTTTTAAATCTTTTGCCGTAGCACTTCGCCGCGCTATGCAAAAAAATGAGAGAGTCGGTATCCCAAGCACAAAAGATGTACTTTGATTAGGTTGATTGTACTAGATGTTGACGGATGTCTTACTGATGGAAAAATAATATACTCATCAGACGGCAGCGAGACAAAAAATTTTAATGTCAAAGACGGTCTTGCAATAAGCTCATGGATTAGAATGGGAAACCATGTTGCAATAATAACTGGCAGAAATTCTAAAATAGTTGAAACTAGAGCTAATGAGCTCGGTGTAAAGTATCTATTTCAAAGCGTTAAGGATAAAGACAAGGTATTAAAAGAGCTAATTGATTCGCTTGGGCTGAAATATTATGAGATTGGAGCTATAGGTGATGATCTCAACGATTTTAAAATGTTAAGCAAGGTAGGCAGAAGTTTTACCCCAAAAGACGGGGTAAAGGAGATCAGAGAACTTGTTGATACTGTTCTTACATGTAACGGCGGTGATGGCGCGGTAAGAGAGATGATAGATATCTTAGTTGACGAGAGTGATTTAAGAGAACAATTTATGGCTGTTTGGTTATAATCACATGAATATTAACTATTTTTTTCTAGCTGCGTCTATTTGTCTGTTTATGATACTGTTTTTATTTAAACCGTTAGAGATAAAAGAGCAATCATTTGTAGATGTGCCCCTCTTTAGTATCTCATCCTTTACAATGTATGAGTTCGATTCAAAAGGGCTTATTACATTAATGAATGGTGCAAAAGCAACTAGATATAAAGACAGATACGGTGTTGAAAAGATAGATTATACGGATAACTCTAAAAAGTATATAGCAAATATGAAGTCAAATAGCGGCATATATAAAAATGATGTAGTTTATTTAGATGGGGATATTTTATATGCCAGAGAAGATGGTTTGACTTTTGAAACACAAAAAGCTACTTACGATAAAAAAACAAGTATTGCAATGGCAGAGGGTGACTTTGTGCTTTACAGAGGCGCAAATATAGTTACAGGCAAAGAGTTGAAGTATAATAACTCTCTAGATAAAATTCAATCCAAAAACGTAACAGTAAAATATCAATTAGAAAAGAGGAATAAATGAAACAGAGAATTTTTTTAACAATTTTTTTAGCGGCATCACTATTTTCACAAGAGCTACAAGTTAAGGCAAAGATGTTTAATGCAGATCAAAAAGCTGGTATCTCTGTTTTTGAAGGCGATGTAAATATTATAAGAGGAAGCGATGAGTTAAATGCATCAAAAGTCACAATTTACACAAATAGCAATCAAGAGCCTACAAAGTTTGTAGCAGAGGGCGATGCTTCGTTTAATATAAAAACACTAGAGGGTGCCACCTATAAAGGAAAGGCGCAAAAAGTTTTGTATCTTCCGAAAGAGAAAGAGTATCACTTTTTTAAAGAGGTTCATTTAAGACAAATCAATGAGAAAAAAGAGATAATAGGCGAAGAGGTTGTTTTAAAAACCATAGAAGGCAAAGCATATGCAAAAGGGGCTGATAAAGAGCCTGTTATTATGATTTTCAATATGCCTGATGATAAAAAGTCAGAAAATAAAAAGTCAGTAGATAAAAATGATTGAGATTGTTGATGCAAAGTTTGTCATATCTGCAGCAAACATAAATGGTGCACCGGATACGGACGAGCAAAATGAAGTTGTTTTCATGGCTCGCTCTAACGTCGGAAAAAGTTCCCTGCTAAATGCGCTCACCAACCATAAGGGTTTGGCAAAAGTGTCATCAACACCCGGTAAAACAAGGCTTATTAACTATTTTGATGTTACATTTATAGATAGAGATGATGCTAAAAAGAGTTTTGCAAAATTTGTTGACCTTCCTGGTTTCGGATATGCAAAAGTATCAAAATCAATAAAATATGATTGGGAAAAAAACTTAACTGATTATATATCATCTAGAAAACAGATAAAGCTTTTCATTCATCTAATAGACAGCAGGCACCCTTTTTTAGAAATTGATAAATCTGTAAGTGATTTTTTACTTGAATTTTCAGATGAAACACAGCACATATTGCAGATTTTTACGAAAATAGACAAGTTGAATCAAAAAGAACAAGATGCCCTCAGAAGAGAGTTTCCTAAAGCTATAATGGTTTCTAGCTCTAAAAAAAAGGGTTTGGAAAAGGTAGTAACAATAATACATAATATTTTAAAGGAATCTTCTAATGAGTGTTGAATTAACAAAGGCTAGATTGTCTGATATTGAAAATATGCAGAAGCTTGTTATTCCAGAAGTTGAAGCTGGGGTGATACTTGCAAGAAGTTCTGATGAGATTGCAACAAATATAAGATCATATATACTTGCAAAAGAGGGTGATGAAATACTTGGATTTTGCGCTCTTCATATTCATACTTCATCATTGGCAGAGATTAGATCTCTAGTTGTGAAAGAGGGCAGAAGAGGTATGGGAATAGGGCAGAGTCTTATTGCAAAAGCAATAGAAGAGGCCAAAATGCTAGGGCTTCAAAAAGTGCTTAGTTTGACCTATAAGCAATCTTTTTTTGAAAAACTTGGGTTTGTTGAAATTCCAAAAGAGTCGCTTCCAGAACATAAAATTTGGGCCGACTGTATTAAATGTAAGCACTTTCCTGTATGCAACGAAGTATCTCTTATAAAAACACTGTAACACCATATCTATATGTTGTTATATTTATCATATATACCGCATTAAGCGGCGTATATCTATTCCTCCCGCCACTCTTTGCGGTACTGTTTATCTTTTTTTCTAACGCACTTAAGAAAGGAGATCCGGTTTCTCTTTTTTTAATATTTTTTTGTCTGCTGCTTTTTGAAGCAGAAAATGGATATGCACTTTTTAGTACTGTTATCTATTTTGCCTTTATTTACAGATATGTTATGCCTAAGATAACTCAAAACCTTGGCTGTAATGAGTGCATAAGGCTATTAACCGTCATTATGATTTACATAGGATTTTTTATTTTTCACTCAATTTTGTCAAACATATTTTTGCTTCCTACACCGAGTATAAATTACTATGTAATTTATTATATAGCGATAGAATTTTTAATTATGAGCATATTATGAAAATAAAATTTATACTTTTTATGTTTATCGCCACATGGTTAGCGCTTTTGGTAAGAGTTTTTTTATTGTCGGTAGAGTCAAATACCTACTATGAAAAGCTCTCCTACGACAACACCATTAAAATTGAGCAAATTGCGCCCGTAAGAGGGGAGATAGTTGATATTAACAATAGACCAATCGCAATAAATGAGCTTGGCTTTAAAATACAGTTGGCTCCGCATCTAGGATTGAAAAAAAATCTGCATATATTTGAGGCAGAGATAAATACGCTTATCAAGCTGTTGCCAAACCTAGATAAAGAGAAAATTATAAAAGATTACAAAAAAATTGATTCATACTACAACCATAACTTTATAGATATAGTTGAGTTTGTTTCCTACGAAGAGATAATACCTGTTTATTCTATATTAAATTTAAGGGAAAACATAAATATTGTCTCTTCACCAAAACGGCACTATCCATATAAAGAAGTTGGCGCGCATGTTATTGGGTATGTAGCCCACGCTAATAAAAGTGATATTTTAGATGATGATCTTAAAAAGCTTATAGGGTATACAGGAAAAACAGGTATAGAAAAATATTATAATGAATATCTTCAAGGATTAGCGGGAAAACGAGAGATAAAAGTAAACGCCAATAATCAAGAGGTTGAGGAGCTTTCAAGCGA
Organism: Sulfurimonas sp.; assembly: GCA_030654155.1. Classification (GTDB taxonomy): domain Bacteria; phylum Campylobacterota; class Campylobacteria; order Campylobacterales; family Sulfurimonadaceae; genus Sulfurimonas. Next base: position 9,125 of record JAURYA010000073.1, read on the forward strand.
GAAAGCTAAAGAAGACGGGAAATTAACTCTAAATATAGATATAGAACTTCAAAAATATATATCAACTCTTTTTGAAAATAAATCCGGTGCAGTTATAGTGATGGGAGTGGATGGCTCTGTTTTATCTGCCAGCAGCTTTCCAGAGTATGATTTAAATACTTTTGTCGCAGGAATAAGCAATGATGTTTGGGACAAGCTTTCAAATAGTCTTGAAAAACCTTTTACAAACAAGCTGATTCATGGACTTTATCCTCCAGGTTCAGTTATAAAAACAGGACTTGGACTGATATATATTTCTTCACCTGAAATCGGTCACAACTGGAATACCTACTGTACAGGATCAATGCCGCTTGGATCAAGAGTATTTAGATGTTGGAAAAAAGATGGGCATGGAAGCGTGGATATCAAAAAAGCCGTTAAAGAGAGTTGTGATGACTTTTTTTACAAGGGAAGTCTTAAACTTGGTATTGAAAAAATGAGTGACGGATTGATTAGATACGGTCTTGGCAGAAAAACAGGGGTTGACTTACCAAGTGAGTTTGTCGGTACTGTTCCGTCTCGCGAATGGAAGAGAAAAAAACATAATCAACCATGGTATATCGGAGAAACTGTAAATACATCTATTGGGCAGGGTGATTTTCTGGTTACACCGATGCAAATAGCTCAATTTACAGCACTTATGGCGATAGGCAAGCTTCCTCGCCCGCATTTTGCAAATATGATAGGCGATAAAGTTATTGAACCTGAGTTTGAAGAGACACTTGATGAAAATGAGTTAAGTAAACTGCCGATTATTCAAAAAGCAATGTATGAAGTCTGCAATAGCCCTGGTGGAACAGCGGTTAACTATTTAAAATCAAAAGTTAAAATTGCCGGCAAAACTGGGACGGCTCAGGTTGTAGGTATCTTACAAGATATTAAGAAAAGAGAGCTGGAGCATGAAATGGAGTACTATACTCGCTCACATGCTTGGCTTACCAGTTATGGGCCGTTTGACAATCCTCAGTATGTTGTTTTGGCCATGGTTGAACATGGCGGACACGGCGGTGCTGCTGCTGGAAGTATTGTTTCAAACATATATAACAAATTATTGGAGTTGGGATATATTAAAGAGCAGGAGTCTAAAATTAATTAGTACCTGATGTTACGCACTAAAACGAACGCGTCCGTTTTAGTGGCAGGGACTAAAGTCCCTACAACCCCCTGAAGCTACAAAACGAAGTTTCTTTAGAAAAAACAAGTTTTTCGAGAACTACAAAGTATTTCAGTTAGTACTCCGTTCTGATTATTAGACTCTGCGGCAGATTGAATTTTTTTATAAGCTTAGCTTCTTCTTCTCTCATTTCTCCACCATCGATTTCATGGTCATATCCTAAAAGATGAAGCAGACCATGTATGAAAAGCAGTGCAAATTCGTCGTTTTGGCTGTGACCGAGCTCTTTAGATTTTTCTTCTACGTGTAAAGAGCAGATAACTATGCTTCCCAACGGGCTCATTGGCATCTCTTCATAAGGAAAACTTAAAACATCCGTATCTTTATCGATATTGCGATGAGTTTTGTTTATCTCTCTCATCTCTTTTGCGTCTGTAATAATTAGTTCAATCTCTTTTTTTGTAAGAGAATCGGCAATAGCTTCAATGGTGTCTGTATTAAGTTGTAATGGGGTTCTGTTATCAAGTTCAATCATGGGCGAGATTATACCAAATATGAGAAAGTTCTTGCACAAAATGAGCTAGTGGCAGACATTTTGTACATGTAAAACTACTAGCCGACCATGTTCAAATTATTTCCAAGACCGGTTTTTTGTGCCGCAACCTTCTGAGACTGCTCATTGGCACTCTCTAAAACTTTTAAAACCTGCTGCTCTTGCGTCTCCATAGCTTTTTTCATTACTTCAATCTGAGTTGAAGATGGAACCGCTGCTGTAGAAGATGAAATATCCATGATACCCCCTTTTTTTATATATTTAAACATTGTATTTATTATTTCTTTCAAAGAAGATTAAAATTTTATGTTAAAATTGTTTCATGATTTTAGAAAATAAAAAAGCAATTTGTATTATGAGCGGCGGTATGGACTCTACCTTGAGTGCCTATATGATGAAAAAAATGGGGTATGGCATTGTGGCTGTGCATTTTAACTATGCACAAAGAACGCAAAAAAAAGAGTTCTCTTGTTTTCATGCAGTCTGCGATGACCTAGGTGTTATGAACAGATATGTTTTGGATTTGGATTTTTTTGCTCAAATTGGTGCTTCAGCTTTGACCGACAAAAGTATAGAAGTGCCAACTGGCGGTTTACAAGAGGGTGTTCCGGTAACTTATGTACCATTTAGAAACGGCATATTTTTGAGTATAGCTGCGGCGGTTGCAGAAAAAGAGGGCGCAGATGCCATAAGTATAGGCGTAGTCGAGGAGGACAGCAGCGGATACCCTGATTGCAGGGAATCATATATTAAAAATATGGAGCAAAGTATTAATCTTGGGACAAAAGATGAAACCAAAATTAAAATCTATATGCCGCTGGTTCATTTAAAAAAATCCCAAATTGTTAAAGAGGCTGTTCGGCTGGACGTTCCGCTTTCTCTTACTTGGAGCTGTTATAAAAATGAAGATAAAGCGTGTGGTGTATGCGATAGCTGCCGTTTAAGATTAAATGGCTTTAAAATAGCCGGAGTAAAAGATCCAATTGAGTATCAATAAAATAAATTTTAATGATTTAGAAATATTACATATACGTAAAGCGACTTTAAAAAACAGTTACATAACTATTAAAAAAAGTGGAATAATTACACTCAAAACATCAAATGTTTCTAATGACTATATTCAAAATCTACTTACAAAAAAAGAGCTTTGGATAAGAAAACAGCTTAAAATAGTAGAAAAAAATCCACCTCTAAGAATTAATATTCAGGATGAAGTTTTACTATTTGGAGAGATTTTCAGCATCGATATTGACGAAGCAAAAGAGCTGAGAAACTACCTAAAAAAGATTGATATAGCAAATATTGATAATATCTCCAAATGTTATGATAAATTCTATAAAATTTATGCAAAAAATTATTTAATCCCAAGGGTAGAGCACTATTCACGGATTATGGAGCTAGATTTTAGTGAAATAAAATTCAGAAAAATGAGAAGCAGATGGGGAAGTTGCAGTTCAAAAGGTGTAATTACCTTAAACAGTGAACTGATAAAAATAGATAAAAGGCTAATTGATTTTATCGTTGTACATGAACTGGCACATCTAGTACATATGAATCACTCAAAAAGATTTCACTCTCTTGTTGAGCACTATATGCCAAGTGCTAAAGCTTTGAACCAAGAGTTAAAGGGTGTTGCTCATTATCTTTTGTAAAACATGTAATATCATATTTACTTGATGGCGACCACATCATCCACCCGCTTGTTTTTACATCATCAGCCGCTTTTATCTGTTCTCTTATCTCAAATTTTTTATAGTATCTTTTTGAATGGGCATAATCTTTAAATGATTGCAGCCAAGGCCTAACTCTTTTTGGATCTATTTTACCTTCTATGTTTTTTATACTTCTATAAATAGTAATATATGGATAGTCTGCAGGATATTTTACGCCAAACGAACCTGAAACAAATCCTGAAGGGTATAACATAGGAGCAATATAGTCGGCATGTTTTGCAAGGGATTCTATTTTTTGTCCGATTCCAGTGTCATCTTCTTGCCAACAAGCATTTCCATAGATTGAAACAGATATAAAAGTACCATATTTTCTGAGTCTATTTTTAGCAAGAATCAAAAAATCCTCTATTGCTTTTACTCTATTTTCCTCAGTACTCTCTTTCGCTAGTTTCAACTCTGTTTTTGCAGGAAATCGGATATAATCGAAGTTTATCTCGTCAAATCCAGCATTTGCGGCATCTTCTGCAATAGAAACCGTATATTCATGGCTTCTTTTATCAAACGGGTCAATCCAAGCCATTTTGTCGCTATCTCTTGATAGTTCATTATTTTTGTTTCTAATCGCATAATCTAGGTTATTTATTGCTTGCAGTTCATCTTTAAAAGTAACGACTCTGGCTATTGTGTAGATATTTTTTGATTTCATTAAAGAAATAAAAGATTTTATATCTTTAATAGTTCTGTTATTTGCCGCTCCGTAACCATTTGCCTTATCGGAAGATGTTCTGTATGATGTTGAGCCATACTCATTTTTTATATCAACAACTATTGCATTGATCTCTGTTTTATCTATGATGTCTAGTGTGTTTTTCATAGTTTTAGAGTTTATATTTGCGCCCCAGAATGTTAAATATAGCGCTTTTACTGTTATTGGTTCCAACTTTATAGGTGCAGCATTGCTTATCTGCTCCAGTTTGTATGGTCTGTACCCGTAAGCCTTAATAAAAAGTGCTTTTTCATTGCTGTTTATTGAAAACTTGCCGCCTTTATCGCTATTGACACTGATGGCTGAATCGCTAATAATTGCATTCTCAATTGGGATAGAAGTTGTTTTGTCTGTAATAGTTCCGCCAAAAGAAGCTATCAAAAGTGTCTTGAATACAAACAGCGTAAATAAAATATGTTTCAAGTATGTACCGCCAGTTTAAATAAATATCGCATTATACATAATTTAGTTTGCAGTTATATGATTGTATCTAAAAATCCATAGTGAGCTGAGTCTGGTTCGACAACGGCTTGCTCAACAAAGTTTTATCGACACCGACAATCAGCGCAAAATTAAAATTGTTACTTTTTAATATACTTATAATATCTTTTTCATTTTTATAGGTAAAGATATCTTTGTTCTCTTGTGTTTTTACGTTTGATGGGGTAATAAAAATTATATTTGCCCATGAGGCATGGCGCTGCAAAAATAAAATTTGAGAATCTATCAACTCTATATTTGGCTCAAATATTAATACTTTATCGCTAGTGCCGAAGTTTTTTATTTCAAATTTTTTATTTGTAAATACCGGTTCAAAATGTTCTATTGGGGTAAATTTTTTTAACTTATAATTTATTTTTAATATTTTATAGAGATGAAGAAGCTCTTCTAGATAGGGAATAAAAAATGGAGATATAGGCTGTCTTTCATAAAAAACATCATCGTAAATAAATGATGTTTCAAATAGAGTTTGCTCCATAATTTCAATTGGAGAAAAAGGTGTGTTTGGTATTTTTTTTACTGTTGCAAATATTTCTCTATCGCTTAGAGCAGGGCTAAACAAGACTGTTGTTCTGTTTTGTATATCCCAGATAGATTTAAAAACTGACCTCAAATCTCCACTCAGCGAAAGAAAATTTGTTTGAGTAGCAACTTGCAGTGATAGCTTTAAAATAATCTCGTTACACTCGTAGGCAACAATCTCTTTTTCTATTACTCTAAAGCGAAGCAGTCTTTTTAGTGCATAATCCAAACTGCTAACATGTATCCATGCTATTTCACTATCATTTATCTTGGCAGGTTTGTCAAAAACTATACAATAAGCACCATTTGCAACCGCTAACTCAATCTCATCATGGTTATAAGCAAAAAAAAGGTCACCTCTTTTTACTTTGGAAGCCTCAAAAATAATATTTTCAAAACTGTTTATACATGGTTCATTTACAAGCGTAGCTTGCGTGAGTGCTAGAAAGTTTTCAAGTCTCATCCAATAGGTGTGCCTACTTTCTTAAGTTTTTCCGGTCTAATCAAACATAAACCATCTTCATCTTTCGCAGCAAGAAGCATTCCCTCGGATACCATTCCCATAAGTTTTGCAGGTTTCAAGTTGGCAACAACACAAACTTGCGTGTTAATTAAAGACTCTGCACTATAAAATTCTCTAATTCCTGCAACAACTTGTCTAGGTTTATCTTCGCCTAAATCAACTTGAAGTTTTAGAAGTTTTTTGCTCTTTGGCACTTCCTCAGCAGCTACAATAACACCAACTTTTAGAGATGTTTCAAAGAATTGACCAATCTCGATTAGGTTATCCTGTTCAATAGAAATCTCTTTCTCGGCTGCTTTGGCACTCTCTTTGGAAATATTTGGCTGAGCAAGAGGAGCTTCCGGCATTAATGGCTCTTCAACACGAGGAAAAAGTGGCGGAACAACTTTGATATTAAATAATTTCAATAGTTTTTTATTCAGAACAAGCTCTTTATAGCTTGAATTGTCTATGCTGAAATTTAGGGCATCTGCAATAATATTTGTTGTGTGAGGCATAATAGGGTGAAGCATAATTGATGCTTTGGCCAAGATATTTGCAACCAGCGCAACGGTAGCAAGTGCTTCATCCTTTCTATTCTCTTTCATTTTAACCCACGGAGCATGCTCTTCTATTGCCTTGTTTCCGATTGAGAAGAGTTTCCATAACTCTTCTAGATATCTATGAGTTTGAAAATTTTGCATAAATGTATCGAGTGAATCCAACACCAAGTTCATCGAGTCAAGCTCTTTTTTATGATACTTCAAAACATCAACGCTGTCTATCTCGAAGTCTGAATATTTACCGCTCATGCCGATTATGCGGTTTAGAAGATTACCCAAATCATTGCTGAGTTCGGAGTTTATCCTGTCTATAAAAGCTCTTTGAGAAAAATCGCCGTCTTGCCCAAAAGGAACCTCTCTAAGCATAAAATATCTCAAGTTTTCAACACCGTAAGCATCTGCGACCTGTTTTGGAGAGATTACATTTCCTTTTGATTTACTCATCTTCTCGCCGTCTCTTGTCCACCAGCCGTGAGCGCCGATATGTTTTGGAAGAGGCAAATCCAAACTCATTAAAAATGCAGGCCAGTAGATGGCATGAAAGCGAAGAATATCTTTTCCGACGAACTGAACAGAAGCCGGCCAGTATCTCATATTTTCTTCGGTTGTTCCATACCCAAGCGCTGTTATGTAGTTCATAAGAGCATCAAGCCAAACATACATCACATGCTTATCATCTTTTATAGACTCCGGCATCCTGACGCCCCATGTAAAAGATGTTCTTGTGACAGAAAGGTCACGCAAGCCGCCTTTTACAAAGTTAATAACCTCATTTGCACGAGAGCGAGGCATGATAAAATCAGGATTGTCCGAATAGTGTTTTAAAAGTGCATCTTCATATTTTGATAGTCTAAAAAAATAGCTCTCTTCTTTGATTATATTTGTACTTCTACCGCAATCTGGGCAGAATTCACCGTCAACGAGTTGCATTTCAGTAAAAAAAGTCTCACAACTAACACAGTAGTGCCCCTCGTAAAAATCTTTGTAAATATCGCCCTTGTTGTACATAACTTCAAAAGCTTTTTGCACACCTATTTTATGCTCTTTATCGGTTGTGCGGATAAATTTATCATAGCTTATCTCAAACTCATCCCATAAATTTTTAAAACTCGCACTTATCTCATCAGCAAACTCTTGGGTTGGCTTACCATTCTTTTGAGCAGACTCTTCTATCTTTTGTCCATGCTCATCCGTGCCTGTTAAAAAGTAGGTATCCTCGCCCTTTAGTTTCTCATATCTTGCCATACTATCTGCTATAAATGTAGTATATGCATGTCCGATGTGTGCTTCGCCGTTCACATAATATATGGGTGTCGTTATATATTTACTCATTTTTTTAATTTCCTTAAAATTCAAATCCGCCAGTATCGCCCTTAGACATACTGTTATAAACCGATTTAACATAATCAGTTCTTAGCTCACATGTTAAATAAAATTCACAGCTGCTACAACTCTTCAAGCTATTGTTGTCCTGACAGCTTTGGAGTTTGACTATCATCTCATCAAGATGAAGTTCAAACTTGTCCATAGTCTGACTACTGCTCTCTTGCATAAACTTCTCTTACTCTTTGTATCTCGTAAGAAGACCCAAAAAAGCACGGCGAAGTATCATGAATATGTGCACATTCAAGCTCCATTAAATCTTTTTGCCCATCAATAGCCTCTCCACCTGCAGTTTTAAAAACAAACGCAAATGGAAATACTTCAAAAAGTTTGCGAAGTTTTCCATCTGGCTTATCGGAAGTCCCAGGGTAGCTGAAAAGCCCTCCGCCTTTTAATAGAATCTGGTGCAAATCAGGTACCATACCGCCCGAATATCTTAGGCGATAGCCCTCGGCAAAGAAGCTATCAACCAACTCTTTATGGTAAGGCTTCCAGTTTTGCTGGGTTCCACCGGGCGCATTTAGCTTTCCTTTTTCATTCAGTCGAATCTCTTTAACAAATTCAAACTCTTTGCCTTGAAGCAGATGAAGTTTTGCTTTGTTGTGGGCGAATACCATCTCAACTCTTGGCCCAAAAACCACATAGCATGAAGCAACCATATTTTTAGCTCCAAATCCATTCTCGTAGATTCCAAAAATGGAACCGACACTAAGGTTTACATCTATGAGAGATGAGCCATCAAGAGGGTCATAGGCAATAAAATATTTGCCGTCACAATGGAGCAATACCTCTTTTTCTTTCTCTTCACTCGCGATAGTATGAATAGAAGCTACATATGAAAACTCCTCTTCGATAATCATATCGCACTTAATGTCGAGCTGAAGCTGTGTCTCGCCTGAGCTGTTTTCTTGCTGCGAATAGCCTATATCTTTCGTGTCTATCGCATCTTTGATTCTTATGGCCGTTCTTTGTATGGCACTAAATATATCAGTCATTTATTTATACTTCCTTCGCATTTTCAAATATCCATTTTATTACATCTTCGCAATTGTTAATATTTAAAATATCAACATTTTTTGGCAAATCATACTCAGCCATATTTATGCTCCCATCAGTTGCCAGCGCGTCCATATATGGAAAATAGCCGCTATCCAGCGAGTCTCTGAATACGCTGATTCTAGGGAGAGGCAGATTTTTAAGTCCCTCCACCAATAATATGTCAAACTTATCAAACAATCTAATCATCTCATCAAGCTCTTTATGTTTTTGAGAAAAATATGTTGTACGATTTGGTGAAGTAACAATAACCTCCGCACCCGTGTCCGAAAACTTGTAGCTGTCTTTGCCTTCGACGTCAAAGCGGGCTTTATCTTTTGGGTCATGCTTAATAATGGCAACATCTTTCTTGTAATCATGAATGAGTTTTCTGGCAATTTTCAATATAAGGGTGGTTTTACCGCTGTTTGATGGACCGGTAAACGCAACTGCTAATCTTTTTTTCAATTTAAACACTTTATTAAAATTTTAGTGATTATACAAAATAGTCGTTAAAAGCTTGTTTAATAAGATATAATTCTCCGATTATTTACAGGAATTTAAATGAAAACTTTTTTAATAATTTTAACTTTTTTAATATTTTTTACCGGTTGTTCAAGCAAAAATGCTTTTTATCAATTTAAAATGGATAGGGCTCAAGAACTAAGTGCATCAAGTTTGCAAAGCTCTAAAATAGTATCTAAAGATGGAGAAGTGAGCGGCGTATTTTCGGCAATATATCTAAATGAAGTATATCCTCGAGCCTTTAATGAAGACGAATATTTCTTTGTCTTTTTATATATAAAAGAAGCTAAAGAGATGTATGACCCAAACAGTCCGACAGAGAGTGACTTAAGGCTTAAACTAAGCTCAGAACTGCCAATTAAGATAGAAAAACTATCTGAAGATAATCAATTTTCCCACCTTGTTGACATAAAAAGCGACTGGAACCAGTACTATATTGTTTCATTTAAACAGACAGATACACTTAACCTTATTTTGGAAAACGGCAAATCATCCTCTGCTGTCTTAAAATATAAAAAAGAGTAGCTTTAAAGAGCTCGTAAAATAGCACTTAACAAAACTGTAATAATTTGCAGTCCTATTACGATAAAGAGCGGTGCTAAATCAAGTCCGTTAAAGTTTGTTTTTACAAATCTTCTAACAAATACATATGCAGGATTTGTAATTCTATATAAAAACTGAACAATCGGATTATATGGATCAGGATTTACAAAACTAAGCAGGGCAGCAATAATAACTACCCATATATAAACGTTGATAAGGCTGAGAAGAATTGCGCCTGTGCCTTGAATTATCTCTACTAAAATACTCATTTAACAATCTCACCTATGTAATTTTTAATATATTTGTAAACCAGAGCAATATCCGGACCATGCTCACTGCCTGTTAAAAGAAGTCTCAGAGGTCTAAAAAAGTTTTTACCTTTGAGTCCGGACTCTTTCATTATATAATTTTTAAAATCATCATACTCATCGAAGTAGGGCGCACTTTTAATAGTTTCAACCATTATATCTGCTGATTCTTTAAGCTCCTCGGGAATCTCTTTTTGGGAAAATATAAGCTGTATTTTAGATTTTAGCTCTTTTGTTGTACTTATCTCTTCTAGGTATATTTTTGCAAGTTCACCTATCTCTGTATCCGCAAAACCTACATATCTAGAGAGCTCTTTTGCATCAAGCATTTTAAGATGTTCTTTATTTACATGTCTTAACATGGTAATATCAAAACGGGCAGGGGACTTTGAAATATTTTCCAAACTAAACCACTCAATAGCTTCTTTTATATCAAAAATCTCTTTTGGAGGCTTGTTTCCTATTAATATTAAATAATTTGAAATCGCAGATGGCAGATATCCCTCTTCAAGAAGCCACTTTACACTTGACGCATCATCTCTCTTGCTCATCTTCTTGCCGTTATCGTTTAAGATAATCGGCAGATGGGCGTACTCAATATTTTTGGTATAACCAAGAGCCTCTCTTATAAGAATCTGCTTTGGGGTGTTGCTAACATGGTCTTCACCGCGAATTACAAGAGAGATATCACTTAGCATATCATCAACCGCACAGGCAAAATTATACATAGGCGTTTTATCTTGTCTCATAATGATAAAACTGTCAATATCGTCAGGATTAAATTTTATCTCACCTTTGATATGGTCTTTTACAATTATTGCCTCTAGCGGTTTTCTTATTCTTACCGTAAAAGGGTTTTCATTGTCTATTACAAGTTCATTAGGAAGGGAAGAGCACGCATCATCGTATCTATAAGCAGTTTTACCCTCTTTTGCCTCATCTCTCCTCTTATCCAGCCACTCAGTAGAGCAAAAACAGTTAAATGCTTTCATCTCAACCAAAAGTTGAAGTGCCATTGCAGTGTGAAAACGTACATTCTCGCTCTGATACATAACTTGAGAGTACTCAATACCAAAAAGATTTAAAATATCAAGTATCTCTTTATCTTTGCCTTCAATATTTCTCTCTTTGTCGGTGTCTTCAATTCTAATAATGAGATTTTCATTTCTTTGTTTTGAAACTATGTAGTTAAATATGGCAACTCTGAGATTGCCTATGTGCATATCACCGGTTGGACTAGGTGCAAATCTTAGCATTAAAAATCCTAAAAATAATTTTTGTGATTTTATCGCAATTTAGCTGAGGGGATGTTTTATTTTTTGATTGTTTTATTAAATGAAGTGGTGACCCCGAGGAGAATCGAACTCCTGTAACATGGATGAAAACCATGGATCCTTACCGCTAGACGACGGGGCCACATACCAGTATCTATTACTGAGCCGAAATTATATAGATTTATTTCTTAATAAACTATAAAATTGACTTAAACTCAGTAAAAAAATAAGTTATTCGTAGAAACTACGAAGTGCTCTAATGATTACAGCATTTTTTGAGATACTCTCAGCCTTAGCGTTATCATTAACAATTTCATATAAATCAAGAGGAAGAGAGATGGAGAATGTTTTTGTCTCTATCTTTTTCTTTTTGTTAATCATAGATACAACGCTTGTTAAAAGCTCAATAATTTTCTTAGTATCAATAGGTTTTTGTATAAAACTGTTTACGCCAACTTCAATAGACTCAGAAATTTTATCTATATCATTACTTGCAGAAATTACAATAATAATCTGGCTAGGATTAATCTCACGTATTTTGCGTGAAAGCTCTATACCATCCATTTCAGCCATTATAATATCAACAAAAACAACATCAGGAGCAGATTTCATATAAGCTTCTAGGGCCTCTTTGCCATTGAAGCATGACTTTACGTTTGCAAAGAAATTTTTAAAAGTAGAGCTCAAAAGCTCGTTAGCTACTTTTTCATCTTCCACAACCATTACCGATAATTTTTTTGTTTCATGTGTTAATTGAACTAAGTCTACATTAGACATAAAAGATCCTTTTTTTAAATGTTTCGTAATTATATCAGATAATTTGGTAACAAATGAAACAGATTTTAGTTAAATTAAACTAAACAGTTTAATTATGTTTTTTAAATTTTTCTAACCACTCTATATCGGACTCTTTGGAATCTTCTTTTTGATTTAGAAGTGAATCTATAATACTTATTAAGGTATTCTCATCCATAAATTTTAATATGTCAGGGTTTATGGATGTTTTGTGAATGCCTTCGTAAGTATTTAGCAAGTTTTGTATATCAATTATTAGTTGTTCTTTTCTGCTCATCTATTTTTCTCTACATGTAATTTTAAATTTACTACTATTTGCTTATCGCAGTATGACTTATTTTATATATTGGTTAACATAATGTAAATTCTCTTGAATAATACAGAGGCTCTATTCTGTTAGAAATGCAATTGTATCTAACATCCATTTAAGAAAAATTGACATGT
>JAURYA010000075.1 GCA_030654155.1 Sulfurimonas sp.
TGTTGAGAGGATGATTTTTTTATTTAATTTTCCTATGTGTCTAAGGTACGGAAGGTTTGTTATCTCACCGCTTGGGATTTTAAATATTTCAAGCCCTAAAGTGTTTAAAAGCTCTATGCTGTCGTGATCAAACGGTGTGGAGAGAAACATTATGTTTTTACTCTTGCAGTAAGTCATCAGCTCATAATGTGTATTTACATCGAGTTCAAGCTTTTTTATCATGTCAAATTGCGACTCTTCGCCATCTGTTGTTTGTTTTTGATACTCCGCTTTTTGTGCGTTTTTGCTTACTAATTTTTCAGCTTTAAATGTTTGAAACTTAACGGCATCAGCTCCAGCCTCAACTGCCGCGTCTATGAGTTTTTTAGCCAGCTCAACGCTTCCGTTATGATTCACCCCTGCTTCTGCAATTATAAATACTTTGTTCATTTTGCCACACTCCCGGCTTTTATAAATCCGCTTACTTCAATATACTCTTTTGAAGTAGCGTTGCTTCCGTAGAAGGTATCTTTTTTTACTACTGCTCCGCCGTTTACAACCGCACTTGTTGAGATGTGGCAGTTATCCTCTACAACGGCGTCATGTTCAATTAGGGCTTTTGTGTTAATGATACAATTTTTACCCACTTTTGCATTTGAATTTACCAAAGCATGGTGCATAACAATAGTGCCCTCATCTACAAAAGAGTGTTTAGATACATAAGCAAGCGGAGAAATTATTGAGGGCAAGTTAAAACCTATCGACTTTAATTTATAAAACAATTTAACTCTAGCCTCGTTTGATTTAACTTGTCCAACCGTTATTACCGCATTTTTACATGTAGTAAATAGAGCTTCTAAATCGTCATCACAGCCGATGATTTTATATCCTAAAATATCTTTATAGAGCAGCTCTTTTTTATCTAAAATTCCGACTATCTCATATCTGTTTTGTAGTTCAATCACATCAATGACAGATTTGCAATGCCCGCCGCCGCCGATTAGAATAATCCTCTCCATTATATTCTCACACTGCTTGGAATATTTACAACTCTATCTTCAAGATAAGTTGCATTTGTCAAATCACCGCATTGGCACTTTTTAAACATCTCAAGTCTACTCATCAGCGTCCAGATAGGTCTTGTCATAACGCCGTTGTTGTTTGAAAACTCTAAAAACTCGTCTCTTTGTTTTCTATCTTTTAAAATAATCGCATTTAGCCAGTAGTTTGATTTGCTACTCTTTGGTTCTGTTACAAACTCTACATTTTGATTTTTGAAAAATTCTTTATACTCATCTGCTAAAACTCTTTTATTTTGCAAAAAACTCTCAAGCTGTTCGAGTTGTGCTACCAAAAGTGCCGCATTGATATTTGGAAGCCTGTAATTGTAGCCTATCATATCGTGAGAGTATTGCCATCTGTGAGGAATTTTGGCGGTTGTTGTGATGTGTTTTGCTTTTTTTGCCAAAGTTTCATCGTTTGTGATTATGCATCCGCCGCCGCCTGAAGTGATGATTTTATTTCCGTTAAAGCTGATTGCTCCCAAGAGCCCAAAAGTTCCGGTGTGTCTCTCTTTATAGTAGCTTCCCAAACTCTCGGCAGCATCTTCAACCAGTGCTATATGCCAAGCGTCACAAATCTCTTTTATCTCATCGATTCTGCACGGATGACCAAAAGTGTGCATAGGGACACAAGCTTTTATGGTTTTTTGGGTAGTTTTATTTCTACATGTACTATTTACAATTTCACAATTTGCACTTAAAAACTCTTTGAGCGATTTTGGAGATAATCCCAAAGTGTCTAAATCGACATCCACAAAAACTGAGGTTGCTCCCGTATAGTTTATGGCATTGCAAGTAGCTATAAATGTTAGCGGCTGGGTTATAACTTCATCATCTTTTTCTACACCTGCTAAAAGAAGCGATATGTGAAGTGCAGAAGTTCCGTTTGTGGTTGCAACTGCATACTTTGCGCCTGTGAATTGTGCGATTTTCTTTTCAAATTCATCTACAAACTTGCCAACGGAAGAGACGAAAGTGCTATCAATACACTCATTTAGATATTTTTTTTCATTGCCTATAAATCGCGGCTCATGCAACGGAATAAACTCCGCGCTGTTAAAAGTTTTTTGGATGAAATCAACTATATTTTGCATATTACATCTTTGCATCTAAATATTTGCCTGTCTCTTTATGCCCAAAATCAGGAATCATTTTAAAAAACAGCTCAACTATCTGCTCTTTAGTCCACTCTTGGTTTTTTTTCATATTGCTTATTTTATCCCTAAACTCATTTAGAAGTTCTTCATTAAAGATTGCTTCGTTTTTTATAATGCCCAAGTTCTCAAACCTATCCATATCAAGCGTCTCTTTTTGGGTAAAAAACTCCTCGAAATCCTTCTCTCCTGTTGTGTCGCTTGCAGCAAAAAGACAAGGCCATTTCCCCTCTGCAGGCAAAGTTTTTGAGAGCTCTCTTGCTTCGTCTTCATCTCTGCACAGATGCGGCTCATACCCCTTTTCTTTTAAATATTTTACTGCTATATCCGCAAAGGTTATCAGATGCAAATCTTCGCTTAGTTTTGGAAAAAATATATCACGATTTTCTCCAAATATGCAACTCATCAAACAAAGTTCACCTGACTCCTGAGGTGTTACAAAGTATCTTTTTATGTCGTTTGGTGCAACAATGGGCTGATTTTTCTCTATTCGTTGGTTAAAGCCGTGAAGAAGCGAACCGTCACTAAAAGCAACATTTGCAAAGCGAGCCATAGAGACATTGATTTGTTTTGACTTGCGCATAACAAACATCTCCATGATTCGCTTGCTTGCTCCCATCATATTTACAGGATTTGCCGCCTTGTCCGTACTTACGCAAAAGTATTTTTTAGTACCATTTTCAATTGATTGTGCAAGTGTTTTATCAGTGTTGAAAATATTGACATCAACCATTCTCATAAGAGTAAATGGGTCTTTTTCGCTTCGCACATGCTTAAGTGCAGAGAGATTCAAAACATAGTCATATTTGCCGTCAGCTTTTATAAAAGCATCGTATTCAACTGAACCGACATCAAGGGCAAATGTAGAAAAATCACCGTCAATATATCCAAAACTGCTTCTTATATCACGGACAAGTTCTACCATGTTGTTTTCGGAAATATCAACTACATGTAGTTTTTTCGGATGGCGTTTAAATATCTCTTTTGTGACTGCTTGACCGATAGAACCAGCCCCGCCGATAACTAAAAATGAAGAGGAAGAAACAGCATCAGAGAGTTGCTTTTCATAATGACTTATATCTTTTTTAAATAACTCATTTGTTCTGCTGATTAGTTTTAAGATATCCAAAATATTCGCTTTTATTGAGATAAAATTATTGATAAATAGCAATATGCGTGCCATGTAATTTTAAATTTTTTACTAAATTATTATATTTATTTACCGATATACTAGCTATATAATGTAATTAAAAATTATTACGAAAAGGATTTATCATGGGTATCAGTTCACTAGGTGTTGGATCAAATATTTTAACACAAGATGTTTTGGATCAGTTGCGCGCCGCAGATGAAGCTAAATTTGTAACTCCGATAACAACAAAGATAACAGCTGAAACAAAGAAAGAAGATGCGTTGGAAGTTATTGATGCAAGTATGAAAAACTTTATTGATAGTATTACTGCCGTGGGAACACAAGCTCTTTATGATGAGAGAAAAGCAACAGTGGTAGGTACATCTGCAACTGTAACAGCTGCCTCAAACAGCGATATTCAGGATTTTACAATAAATGTAACTAAATTGGCTACAAAACAGATAGAGCAGTCTGGCTCTTTTGCTTCTGATACTGATTCTGTATCGGCGACTGATGGGCAGATAAATCTTAATATAGACGGTCAGGATTTTACTATAGATTATGTTGCCGGAACAACTCTTAAGGAGTTGAAAGATCTTATAAATGATGTTGCCGGAGATAAAGTAGATGCTACGGTTGTTCAAATAGGTGCTACAGATTTCCGCCTGTTTATAAGTTCGGCCGATACTGGAACGACTCAAAATATAACTATTACAGACAGTACTGGAACAATTGACGCTCGTTTAACAACAGGTTTAACAGCTATTCAAACAGGAGTAGATGCTAATTTTACGTTTAATGGTCAAGCAATTATTCGCACAAGCAATAATATAACTGATCTTGTTACAGGACTTGATATTACGCTAAAAGAAGTCGGAACTTCGACTGTTAGCGTTGCTCAAAATCAAGATAACGTTATTGCAAAAATTGATAGCTTTGTTGAAAAATATAATACTGCCATAACTGAGTTGAATAAGGCTACTAAGACAAGTAAAGATCTGGCAGACAGGGGTGCTTTTTCCGCAGAAAGCACTATAAAAAATATGAAACAGGCAATTGAGGATATGTTTGCATCTGTTGGTGGTGGAGTAGGTTCATTGTCTGATTATGGGTTTGATATAGATAAAGATGGCAAAATGAGCGTCAATAAAACCACTCTAGAGGCTAAGATGGACGCTGATATGGACAATGTTCAAGCATTTTTCTCCGGCGGAACATTTACAAAGGCTGATTTGTCGACTGTTACTCTTACTGGAGCATTTGTTGAGATGTCAACAATTGTTAAGAGATACACAGACAGCGGAGAGACACTTGACGGACTTAGTGATTCAATAAGTGAAAGCGTCACTGATCTTAATGAGAGAAAAACTAAAGCTATGGAGAGACTTGATGCCAGATATGAGATACTAAAAAAACAGTACGCTGCATATGACTTGATGATAAGCAAATTTAATAGTGCGTCTTCTATGTTTACAGAGATGGCAAATGCTCAGGCAGCATCATAAAATTAGTAAATTTGAATAAAAAGCGCTAAATAAAGTCTCTCAAATGTCGATTTGTACTAGATGAAAGAAACAAATAAAGATAGTGAAAAAGGGTCTAACATGTATGGTAACGTAGCTCATAATATTTATGCACAAAACAATGTGGGGATTGAATCTCCGGCAAAGCTTATCGAGATGCTTTATGAAGGGGTTCTTCGTTTTAATGCTCAGGCAAAAAAAGCTATTAAAGATGGCGATGTTGAAAAAAGAGTTTATTGGATAAACCGCTCTGTTGCAATTATTACAGAGCTTATCTCTGTTTTAGATATGAAGCAGGGCAAGGTCGCAAAATATCTAGAGGGGCTATATAATTATGAAATTCAGCTTTTAAATTTGGCAAATGCACATAACGACATAGCTAAACTTGATGAAGTGAGTAACGTATTTAAAGGGCTGCTGGAAGCTTGGAGAGAGACAACTAATGTGGCTAGCTAAGCTAAAAATAGCAATTATTGAGAAAAATGTGGATGCGCTAAATAGGTTGATGGATGATGTGCCGCAGCTCAAAGATAAAAAAGAGATGGAAGAGGCTATCTACCTTTTAAAAGAGGCGGACAGGCTGATTCACACTTTAAAAGATGAGACATCGGCATCGATGAAGCAGATTAAAAAAAATCTGGATTTTCTGCGTTCAAATGATATTCCAACTTCCAAGAAGCTAGATATCCGCTCGTAACCTCTTTTTAGAAATCCTAAAATTTAAACTTTTAATATTAGAGCAAAAGTGTTATTTTTTATGGTAGAATAATTTCAAAACATAATGTCAATTGGACTTAAAAATGCCTATTTTAGATACAGATTATTCAAGGATAGATCACGAAAAGATGGCTAGAGCCATCGGACTAAAATCTAAGCACATCCCGCTGTTGATAGCAAACTTTATAGAGGAGTCTATCTCTATATTGGACGCGCTTGAAGAAGATATAGCTTCTAGAAATTATGAAAAGATTAGGTCAAGTGCACATGCCATAAAGGGGAGCGCAGGGAATCTCAAGTTTAATGAGATTTATGAGATGGCAAAAGAGATGGAACTATCAGGCTCAAAAGAGGAGAGCGACTTTGAGTATGAAGCTTATTTTGAAGCTATCAAGAGTGCAATAGGGACAATATCACTCTAAGTTCTTTGTTATTTTAGCTTTTTTAGCTATAATTGCGTCGCTTCTCTTTAGACCTGTGCAATGGTGCTTTGAGGTACTGTGTCAGGGTAGGAATACAGCAGCACGCCTTAGAGTGTTATGTGCCGCAGGTATCTGGAGAGGAGTCTTTTTAAGACAATGCTTTTGCTAAATTTCTTCGTTGAAATGAAGTGAATTTTCGTCATTTACCACTAGTAAACTCCTCAAATTAACTTAATTTCGTCTCGAACTTTAACAAAATCAGTTGCCTTTATCTCGGCGCAATTTTTTTGTGTGATTAATCTTTTCTATGTTTAGAAATTCCGCATGCCTGATTCGGTTTTGGTGGATTGTTTTTTAAGTAAGTTAAATCTTCGAGCGTCTGTGTTAAAACTCTCTTTTGCTGCAGCAGCGGAAGCATGCGGTTATCTTTTTCGTTCATTGGTAAGCTCATGTCTAAGAGCACCGCCTCAACCTCTTTATCTAAATCAAGTAGTGCATTGTTAATATGTTTAATAGAATTCATCCCGTGAGTATAACAAAATTTTAAAAAAATTGGGTATAATTGCGCTTCAATTTACAAAGGAGTTTCGATGCCAAAAATGAAATCGGTTAAAGGCGCTGTAAAGCGTTTTAAAGTTAAGAAAAATGGTACTGTTAAACGTGGTACAGCGTACCGCAGCCATATTCTGACAAAACAAGATTCAGATACTCGCAGTAAGCAACATAAACCAAAAGTTATTGCAAAAGTTGATGAAAAAAATGTAAAGGCTATGATTAACTAATTTTAGTTGATTGTTAAATCTCCAGCCGCGTAGCAATATAGCAGCTGGGCAAGACCACCAAGATGTGGCACCTTGAACACAAAAAATGACTAGGTAAAGAAAAAAGGAAATAAAATGCCAAGAGTAAAAACAGGTGTTGTTCGTAGAAGAAGACACAAAAAGATATTAAAACTAGCTAAGGGTTTTTACAGCGGTCGCCGTAAACATTACCGTAAAGCTAAAGAACAAATAGAACGTTCAATGTACTACTCGTTCCGTGACCGTAAGCAAAAGAAACGTGATTTCCGTAAACTATGGATTATCCGTATAAATGCAGCTTGTCGTCTTAACGGTATGAACTACTCATCATTTATAAACGGTCTTCACAAATCTGGCATCGAACTTGACCGTAAAGTTCTTGCTGATATGGCGATGAATGACGCAGCAGCATTTAGTGCAGTTGCAGCAGCATCAAAATCAGCATTAAGTAAATAAGTAAATTAGATTCCGTGCTTTGTCACGGAGTTTAAATTTTATGCAGAAACAGTACAGAATTTCCGCTACTGTTATAATAAACTCCCATTGACGATTTTTTTGAGATATAAATCCCTCTCCCATTAAAAGATGTTGATTTTTTAAATAACTTGCTCAAAATTTTAGTATCAAAACCATTTCCTTCATCTTTAATAGTTGTAACTATATATCTGTTTGCAGCATGTTCTATTGCATGAAGAGTTGCCGTTATGCTTTTTGTGCAATCCTTTTGCATCTCTTCTAATTTTGCAAAATAACTGTTGTCATTTAATAGTTTATGCTTTGTCTCAGCATCAAGACCAAGGTTTCCATGCTCGTAAGCGTTCATAAATAGTTCAGAAAAAACAATACCTGCATTATATGCAAGTTTGTAGTTATTGCTAATATTGCTCCAAACATTTGAGTACCAGTCGTTAGCCTCTTCAACAGCATCTAAAGTGCTTTTAAATACTTTTTCTACAAACTTATTGTTACCATTTAAATCCAATTGGTTTATGATTATAAAGGTTATATCATCCTCTTGTAAGTAGGTTCTGCGTAAAAAATTGTTTACCATATCCTCTTTTGAGAATGAGTTCAAGAAATCATTTTCAATAAACTCTAAATATTGTTTGTTCTTAGTAATCGTGTTGTTCTCAATAACGCCGTCACTGTAAAAAAGAAATTTTGAGATATTTTCGATACTACAATATGATAAATTTATCTCTTTGGTATATTTGCTCATTGGCGGGTTATTGGATTTTATTTTTATGATTTTTGCATCTTTTGTTTGCATAAGAATTGCCGGCATTGCAAATTTTGCATAATTAATGGTGCGCTCTTTGCAATTAATAGTTATAAAATCTATCGATAAAGCCTCTTCATCAAGCAAAATAGGTCTGATGTACTCTAGTGACATCTCTATTAAATTATTAAGATTAAAATTACTATTTTTCTTCATCTGATCTATTGTGTGATTTATGTATGAAGTCATTAACATTGAGCTTAGTGATGCAGACAATCCTTTGCCCATACCATCAACAATAGAGTAAAATGCAACATCATCACTTATTTTTCTTACGCTATATGCATCCCCGCTTAATACATCAAGAGGTTTATAAAAGAAGTCTATTAAAGCCATGCATTGATTGTCAATCATATGATAGTAAAAATCATTTCTTAGAATATTTAATTCTTTTGAGAATGCTAAATCTTCTTGATACGAGTTGTACTTCTCTTTTTTTTCAAACTCTCTTATCCTCTTCTCTCTCTGCTCTTTTATGTAGTTATTTGCAATCAGAAGTTTGGATACATTCTCAATAGCGTGCATAACTTCTATTGCTACGATTGGTTTTTTAATGAAATTGTTTACATTCAGCTGCAGTGCTTGTACTATTACATCTATATCTTGTATAGCAGAAACTAGAATAATAGGGATATCTTTATCAATATTTCTGATTTTTTTAATCATATCTATGCCGTTAAGAACAGGCATGTCATAGTCTGCAATAATAATATTTATATCTTCATCGTAAAATTTTTGATACCCATCTTCGCCATTGTTTGCAAAAATTATTTTTTTTACCAAACCTTCGAAAATAGCATCATAAAGCAGTTGTGTGGTTTTGTTATCTTCAACACAAAGAAGTGTTAAAGATTTTAGATAATCTAATACTGAGCTGTCGATGTTGCTGTGCATTAAATTTTAAATTTGCTCAGTTCGTTTTGCAGTCTGTTTGCATCATTTGAGAGTTTTGTAGCGGCTTCATCTAACAGATTTCTATGTTCTGTATTTCTTTGAGAAATCTCTATGATTTCATCCATGTCGTGGATAAGTTCTTTTGTTTTTGTAGCAATGTAGGTACTTTGGTGCATAACGTCGCTTGACTTATCGGTTGTTATGGAAAGATTTTCTTTTGTTTCCTGTGAAGATGAGATTAAAGCTTGTGCTGAATCTGATATATTGCTCATATTTTTTGATGTTTTTAGGGTCTCTTCAGATATCTCAATAACATTCTGAGTTATTAGATTTACATTAGCACTAATCTCGCTGAGACTTTTTTGTGTTCTCTCAGCCAGTTTTCTTACTTCATCGGCAACAACGGCAAATCCTCTTCCGTGTTCACCTGCTCGTGCCGCTTCTATTGCTGCATTAAGCGCAAGCAGATTTGTCTGGTCTGCAATATCGGAGATAATCGCTAAAACATCTTTGATATTTTTTGCTTGTTCAGTCAGTGATGAAACTTTTTGAACTAAATCTTGCTGATGCTCACTTCCATTTTCAATCGCCTTGACAACAGAGCCAAGTTCATGGATAAAGCCATCCAGTACGCCAAATGTCTGCTTTAAGTCTTCTGTTACTGTAATAGAAGCCTCTTCAATAGCATCAAGGCGAGTCCCGACTTCACTTACTAAAACATTTATTTTTGTAATTTTACCATCTGCAAGTTCACCATTTTTTGTTAGCTCCTCTACAATATTGTCTAGGATTTTACTCTCTTTAGATGTTGCAATAGAGACATCTTTGGCTTGATAGACGCTCTCTTTAAATGCAACAATCATTACATGTAAGGCTTTTGAAATTTGTGAGATTTCATCGCTCCCTTCTACTATGATGTCGCAAGTCAAGTCTAAGTTGCTAGATACGCACTCTATCTTCTCCAAACTGCTGCGGACACTTCTGTTTACGCCTCTGCTTATTGTAAATATGATTAAAAATATTGCGATAGCAAAAATAAAATAGCTAAGCAGAGCTATTAAAGCACTTCTATTTTCTTTGGATTCAATCTCGTCTAGGAGTATACTGTTCTGTTTTGCAAGCTCATCATCAACCTCTTTTAAAAGGTCTATCTTTTTGGTTATAGTTTGAAACCATACAACGCTATCAACTCCAAAGTCGCCCTCTAGAGCTTTGGCTCTTGCAATATCTCTCATTTTATTGACTTCGGCAATAACGGGAGAGTTCATCTTCTCTTGATATAGTGCTTTTGAACTATCAGTCGCCATTGATAAATAAGCATCTAAAAAGGCGTCCTGTTCGGCAACAAGCGTAACCCACTTGGCAAATACACCATCCCCAAACTTATTAGCGGCAAAAGTACCGCTTAGAACTGCTCTTTCAATTCCCGCGCGCTCTTTAGACTTTAAAAAGTTTGTGTATGAATCAAGTGCTTTTACCAGCTCTTGTGTGTTTGCCAGTTTTGCAGTAAGCGACACAATATTTAAAATCTTTTTATTCATATTTGTGTAGTAGGCAACTACCTCGCCAACACTTATTGAAAGAGAATCAACCTGTGAACGAATTTGTGCTATTTTGCCCATATCTGAGTTAAAAGCCGATATTTCACTATTAAGCTCTTTTGGGAATGATTCTAAATCCAATGTAGCAACATATGAAATTAAACCATCATACTCTTCTTTTGTCAACTCTCTCTGTTTTGGCAGGATATCACCAAATTGTCCGCCTTTTGAGCCGATAAAACCTGCACTGGCTCCTCGCTCTTTTTGTGTTTCATGAATAAAGTGGCTTAATTTTATAGAGAGCTCATTCAGTGCTTGTGCTTGATGAATCATCGCGCTAGTTTTGAATGTGCTATTAAGAGTAATAGCAATAATTACAAGAGCAAACGAGACGACTATCGTGGTAATAAGGTTTAATTTATATTTGATTGTCATATTAAGCTCTTTTTGCTTTGAAAGTTGATATTAAATTTAAGTCATCTAGAAGATGTAATAGTTGTTCATTTCCGACATTCATCTGGATATCAATGTTGTCTTTTAAAACAAGTTTGTTTAGGTAACCGATTACAGAAGAGGTTATCGAGAGAGAATCCACAATATTTACATTAATATGTTTATGTTGAAGAATTAAACCGTCAACGCTCTCTTTAATATTTTGAAAGTCACTTACACTTTTAATGTTGCCTATAATTTTAATTGTGTTTGATGATGTTTCTATTTCCATGATGCCTATCCTTTTGTATAATAATTTAATATTATATATAGCTGTAGTTTATAATTTAAATAATTAAAGTTAACTAAAGTCGGTTATCTGCTCTATCCAATCTCTCATTTTCTTCTCATAACCGATGTTTTTGAGTTCAACAAATTTCAAAGGTTTTGACATGTAGGTTTGTTTTACAAATCCGCCAAAATCGTGCGGATAAAGGTATCCCTCATTTTTTTGTTTGATATGTTTTGGGATATCCAGCATAACACCGTCATTTACAGCTCTTTGAGCTTCGTTGATAGCCAAATATGCAGAGTTTGATTTTGGAGAAGCGCAAAGATAAATTACTGCTTGGGCTAAAATTATTCTAGCTTCCGGGTAACCTATTTTTGATACGCTTGTCATGGCGCTTGTTGCTAGAGTCAGGGCTTGTGGATTTGCATTTCCTACATCTTCGCTGGCAAGGATTACAAGCCGTCTTGCTATAAAGTCGGCACTCTCCCCACCGTCTATCAGCCTTGCTAGGTAGTAGATTGCAGCGTCCATATCTGAGCCTCTGATTGACTTAATCATTGCACTAGTCAAATCATAGTGTACACCCGCTTCGCTGCTTCCTGCGCTTAGGGCATTTGGCCTTAGCGACTTTAAAATATCAATTGTTACATGCGGGTTTATATTTGAAGCGAATTCCAAAAGTTTTAGCATAGCTCTTGCGTCACCGCCGCTGCTTGCTACTAAATACTCCGCAGCGTCATCGCTGCAATTAATATTTGCTTGCAATATGGCTTGATTTAGAAGTTTAAAAAGCGCTTCGTTTGAGATATGATAAAGTTCAAAAAGCATCGAGCGTGAGCGGATTGCCGAGGTGAGAGAGAAAAATGGGTTCTCTGTCGATGCGCCGATAATTAAAACTGAGTTGTTCTCCATAACGGGGAGCAGTACTTCTTGCTGATTTTTAGCCAACCTATGAACTTCATCTATAAAGATAAGCGGTTTTTGCAGACTATTTTTATAGCGGTCAAATATTTGTCTGAGTTGTTCGATTTTGATGCTTGTAGCGTTGAATTCATAAAACGGAAAATCCATTTTTTTGGCAATAATTCTGGCAATTGATGTTTTTCCGCAGCCCGATGGTCCAAAAAAGAAACTATGACCTAGTACTCCTTTCTCACACAACACCCTAAGAGGAGCCTCTTTAGCGCTTAAATGCTCCTGCCCTATTAGGTCATCAAAGCTATTTGGTCGCAAAAGATGAGTAAAATCTGCCAATTTTAACTCTTCTTTTTAGTTATTTTCTTATCTTTGAAACTCTTTTTTTTATCATCTTTAAAGAGAGGTTTTTTCCCGCTCTTAGCGACGTTTTTTTTGTCCTCTTTGAAGTTTTTATCTTCACTTTTTTTAAAGGCTGGTTTTTTACTCTCTCTAGCGTTTGACTTTTTCTCTTCTTTGAAATTTTGTCTTTTCTCTTCTTTGAAATTTAGTTTTTCTTCTTTTAAATCTGCTTTATTCTCTTCTTTTAAAAATTTAAAGAGGGCTGAGTATTCGCTGCGGCTTAGAAATCTAACCTTGCCAGTTGGAAGATTGTTCAATTCAATCTCGGCAAAACTGACTCTTTTAAGGTCTGCTATCTCTGCTCCAAAGTGAGCAAAAAATCTTCTAAGTTCACGGTTTTTACCTTCGCTAAGAGCCACTTTTAAGACAGAGTAGTTTGGTTCATTTTTTTGGATTTTATAGCCTATGAAAGGTTTAAACTCCATGGAGGTAACTTTAGAGTGGCTATGCCCGCCGGCAGTTGCGTCATCTAGAATCATCCCGTTAAGCATAGCGCTCTCCATCTCTGTGGTAACCTCGCCCTTAATCTTAATCTTGTAAATTCTCTCCAAATCAGACTCCATAAGAGCCGAGGCAACTTTTGAAGCATCTGTTAGAAGAAGCAATCCCTCTGAGGCGTAGTCAAGTCTTCCAACCGGAATATAGTGCTTATACTCTTTGCTTAGAGTATCATAGATTGTACGTCTACCTTTTGGATCGGTTTTTGTTACGAGCTCCCCTTTTGGTTTGTTGTAAACAATTACTGTATATTTATCTCTTGGAGATACCTGTTTGCCGCTAACGTAAACAATGCTTACACCCTCTTGTACATCGGTTGCTGGGTTGGTCTGGATCTCACCGTCAACTCTTACATAACCGTCTTGTATGGCCTTGTCTGCTTCTCTTCTTGAGTAGCTTGAGTGGTGTGCAATATATTTATTTAATCTCACGATATACCTTTTTCTATGAGAGTATGGATATGAAGCACGCCTTTTACTCTTCTTTCTTTATCTGTCACAACTAAAAGCTGTATCTTCATCTCTTCAATAATTACAAGTGCTTCACTTGCAAGTATATTTTCATCCTCTATCGTTTTTGGGTTTAGCGTCGCGTATTTTAAAACAGTGTCTTCAAGTGAAAAATCTTTACTTAGGAGTGCTCTGCGAATATCTCCATCACTTACAAGTGCTAATAGCCTATTTTGCTCATCGGTAACTAAAACTGTCCCAAGTCTGCCTTCACTAATCTTTACAATCGCATCTTTTAGTTTTGTATCGGCACTAATGAGAGGCAAATCTTTTACTCTCATCAAATCGCTGACTTTTACAAATAGCTGTTTTCCTAAGGCTCCACCGGGATGAAACGATGCAAAATCACTCTTTTTGAAGTTTTTTGCCTTCATAAGGCAGACTGCAAGGGCATCGCCAAGCGCCAAAGTCAGGGTTGTTGAACTTGTCGGTGCTATATTTAGCGGGCAAGCCTCTTTTTCAACCACAACGTCAATAACTAAGTCGCTGTATCTGCCAAGAGTGGAGTTTTTATCTTTTGTCATGCCGATTAGCGGGATATTAAATCTTTTAACATGCGGAAGTATCGAGCTTAACTCTTCGCTCTCCCCGCTGTAGCTAATCGCGATAACTACATCATTGTGGCTTATCATTCCAAGGTCGCCATGAAGTGCTTCGGTTGGATGCAGAAAAAAGCTTGGAGTTCCGGTTGAGGCAAATGTTGCAGCCATTTTTGCGCCGATTAATCCCGATTTACCTACACCCGTAACTATAAGTTTGCCTTTACAGCTAAGAATAATTTCAACCGCTTTATCAAAAACATCGCCAATATTTTTTGCACTCTCCAAAAGAGTATTTGCTTCAATTCTGAGAGTATCTTGTGCTATTTGTTTGTAATTCATAACGCAATTATACCCTCTTTGGGTATAAAAGCGTAGAGGAGTTTATTTGATGTCAGGCTTTGGTGTTGCAGCAGTTGATTTAGGGAGTTGTGGAATAGTAATCGGATCTTTTTTTCCTTCAAGCGCTTTTAAAAACTCTTCAATTGAAGCAGCTTCTTTATCACTGATGTCAGCTCCAAGTTGGATACGTCCCATCTCTTTAATCGCATCTTTTAGCTCCCAAATTTGTCCGTTATGGAAATACGGCGCAGTTTGAGTGATGTTTCTTAGTGTAGGTACTTTAACCATTCCGTTTTTATCGCCTTTGAAGTCACCTATATCTTGGTATTTATAAGTGCCTGTTACATTAAAGGCATTCATCTCTCCGCCAAGAGCAATACCGTTGTGACACGTTGTACAACCCTTGTCAATAAAAGTTTTTAGACCATCCTGTTGAGCTTTTGTAAGTGCCTTCTCTCTTCCATTTAGGAAGTTGTCATAAGCTGAGGGAGTTACAAGTGTTCTCTCAAAAGTAGCGATTGTGTCCGCAACTTTTTCAAAAGTGATTTCTATATCTTTACCGTAAGCCTTTTTAAACTCTGCAACATACTCCGGCATAGATGTAACGGTTTTAACTATGTGCTCCGGTGTTGCGGCCATTTCTGGTGCAGCTTGGATAGGTCCCTGAGCTTGCGCTTCTAAATGTGGGTCGCGTCCATCCCAAAACTGTGAACTAAAGAAGACGGCATTGTAAACTGTAGGCGAGTTCAGATGATGAGGATTTGGAGTCCATTTATGACCGATTGCAGCGCTGATTCCGTCATCACCGCCTTCGCTTAGGTTGTGGCAGCTGTTACAGCTGATAAAACCGCTTTTTGAAAGCCTCGGGTCAAAATAGAGCTTTTTGCCAAGTTCGACTTTTGCAACTGTAATAGGGTTTTTTGGGTTGTCAATAAGCTTTGAAAGCTCTGCTTTAGATTTTGGAATAGGCTTCAGACCGGCTTTTTGAGCCTCAGTAGCCAAATTTGAAGCTAAAACAGCAGATGCTGCGAATGCCAATGTTAAAATAGTTTTAGTATACATGAGTTTCTTTCCTTATGAAAAATGTCACAAATCTTACATTCTTTTAGCTTCAATAAAGATAATTTATTTTATTACGCTAAATCAATGATTTTATTTATAGTAGATAAGCTATAATATATGTTAAAATTTTTTAAAGGAAAAATATGAGAGATAGACTTGGAAAATATGTAAGCAGTATAAATACGTTGAAAGTTGAAGAGAGGGTGCTGTTTTACAATACATTGATTTTGGCGGAAGAGGGTGCCGGCAAAACAAACTTAGCATGTAAAATCAGAAATTATATTATTGACAATGGTGTTGCTACTCTATATCTTGATTTTTCTAATTCTGATGAGAGCAATATAGAGTTACGATACAAAGATGAGTATTTTAACTATATAAGATTTGATGAAAGTGATGCTTTTCAAGAGAAATTTAACGAACTTGTTGCTCAGAAAAAACATATCTATATGGCAACTGATCCAAACTACTTCTCAAACAAGAGAGATATAACAAGCAGATTGACGCAGACTCTTCAAAATCAGGGGCTTTTAGATAACTACTACTACTTTTTCCATGATATAGAAAATCTAAACGGGTTTTATACAAAATTTGAAGACTTTTTGCTCTACATGTTAAATTTTTTAAATCTGAAAAAATATGGGTTAACATTTTTGGCTCAGCCTCATAGCACCTTTGAAAGTCCGCAAATCAAACTGCTGTTTACTTTTTTATATCTTGGAAGATGCTCTAACCTTGATTATTTCAACACCTCAAATCTAAAAAAACTGCCAAAAAACAGATTTTTTTATCAGTACAGAACGAACTACCACACGCTTTTATTTAATGATATAAAAAGCAATATAGTTCAGATTGATGAGTATCTTTTTGAAGAGTAGTTATGCAAAAACTTTTTGATGAGGTAGCATCTTTAGACAAAAGGTGCTACGAAGAGTTTTTTTTAAGCGAAGATATTTTGATGGAAAATGCGGCCAGCGGCATGGCTGAATATATTCGTAACAACTTTAAAAATAATTCAAAAATCATCATTGTATGTGGAAGCGGAAACAATGGAGCTGATGGCATAGCTCTCGCAAGGCTCCTGCATGCAGACTACGACACCTCGATATACTATGCAAAAAAACCTACATCAAAAATGGCGCTTTTGCAAGAGAAGCGTTCTAGTCGCATAGGCGTTAGAGAGTGTAAAAAGCTTGAAGAGTGTGATGTTTTGGTTGATGCCATAGTCGGAACAGGCTTTAGCGGCGAGTTTAACGATGAGATAAAAACCGTTATTGAAGAGATGAATAGTTTAAGAGCTTTTAAAATCGCCTGCGATATTCCATCAGGCTATAAATTTATCGCGGATGTTACTTTGACTATGGGTGCCTTGAAAAAGAGCATGTTTTTAGATGAAGCAAAAGGGTTTGTCGGAGAGATAAAAGTTCTAAATCTTGGTCTTGGCAGAGAGGTTTATGAGAAGCAAAGCAGCTGGAGTTTGCTTGATTTGGAGGATTTGAAACTTCCAAACAGAGTAAAAAAAGATTCCCACAAGGGCTCTTACGGACACTTGAGCGTTATCAGCGGTGAGAAAAGCGGAGCGAGCATAATGAGCGCTCTTTCGGCCTTAAGGTTTGGAAGCGGATTGGTCACTCTTGTCGGGTTTGAAGAGATAGAGATTCCTCATACGATAATGTACTCACATGAAGTTCCAAAAAATGCAACGGCACTGGCTTTAGGAATGGGACTTGGAGCTGAGTTTAGCAAGATAGAGTTGGATAAATTCTTGGACAACGCCCTGCCTCTAGTCGCAGATGCCGATATTTTTCACCTACCTCTTGTTTTAGAGATTTTAAAGAGAGCAGATGTAGTCATAACTCCGCACTCAAAAGAGTTTGTTTCACTTCTTAAAATCGCAAAAATCGCTGATATAACGACAGAGGAGTTGCAAAAGAACCGTTTTAAATATGCAGAGGAGTTTTGTAAAGCTTATCCTCATGTAACGCTTATTTTAAAAGGTGCAAATGTCATAATCGCAAAAGGCGACGAGTTCTATGTGAACCCGCACGGTACGCCATCGTTGGCAAAAGGCGGGAGCGGAGATGTGCTGAGCGGAATGGTCGGCTCACTTCTGGCTCAAGGGCATAACTGCTTGGATGCGGCTATAAACGCCTCTTTGGCTCATACAAAGCTGGCACTGAACTATACGGGAGCTGATTTTTCACTCACGCCGGATGATTTAATAGAAGAAATAAGTAAATTATAGGAATAAAAAATGAAAGATGTTTTAAAAATTGGAAAATATGAGTTAAACAGCCGTTTAATTGTTGGAAGCGGAAAGTATAAAGATTTTCAAACCACAAAAGAGGCAACGCTTGCAAGCGGGAGCGAGCTTATAACTGTTGCCGTGCGCCGCTTAAATATTACAGACCCAGACAAAGAGAACCTTCGCGACACATTTAAAGGTACAAACGTAAAGTTTTTGCCAAACTCAGCCGGATGCGTTACTGCAGAGGAGGCGATTACAACTTTTCGTTTGATGCGAGAGGCTACGGGAATTGATTTGATAAAACTAGAGGTTATCGGCGATACTCAAAAGA
Source organism: Sulfurimonas sp. (assembly GCA_030654155.1). GTDB lineage: Bacteria > Campylobacterota > Campylobacteria > Campylobacterales > Sulfurimonadaceae > Sulfurimonas. The sequence goes on from JAURYA010000075.1 coordinate 18,073, forward strand.
CTCTCTATCCTGATGTGCTAGAGACCATAAAAGCTTGTGCTGTTTTGGCTCGTGAGGGTTTTACTATTATGGCTTATACTTCGGATGACCCGATTATGGCAAAGAGACTTGAAGATGCAGGTGCTCACGCTATAATGCCTCTTGCAGCTCCTATCGGAAGCGGTTTAGGGATTCAAAATCCATACAATATTGTCTTCGTTCGTGAG
>JAURYA010000080.1 GCA_030654155.1 Sulfurimonas sp.
TTGGCGCGCGTGTAGAAACTTTTCGCTGGAGCGATGGGGAGACATATTTATCTTTTTTAGAGAGAAATAAACTTCCTTTAAATCCCCTTTACTATAACCTAGATGAAGATGAACAACAGCTTAGCGAAGAGATTATTGCCGGCGTTCACTATCAAATTTCAAGAAGCGCGAATGGAGAGATTGAGCAAACATTTATACCGCTAAACGATGAGTTGCAGATTCATATATACAAACATGACGGGGAGTATATTTTTGAAACTACTCCTATTATCAGTGAAACAAAAACTGAAGCTCTTACCATCAAAATAGAACACTCTCCGTACCTCGATATCATAAGGGAGACCGGCTCAAAGAAACTTGCAAAAATTTTTGTAGAGAGCTTTAAGCACTCACTTGATTTTAAAAAAGACGTCCAAAAAGGCGATACCCTTGTTATGGTGTATGAGCAAAAGTACCGTTTGGGAAAGCCTTTTTCTATGCCGGAGCTAAAAACTGCTATGATAGAGATGAAGGGGAAGAGAAACTATATTTATCAAAACAGTGATGAGAGATTCTACAATGAAAGTGCAAATGAAATCGAATATTTTTTGCTCGCAACCCCAGTTAAAAGCGCTCGCATCTCTTCTGAATTTACAAAAAGAAGATTTCATCCGGTTTTAAAAAAATATCGCGCCCATTTAGGTGTTGATTATGCCGCTGGACGCGGTACCCCGATTTCGGCTGCCGGAGCTGGAGTTATCTCTTTTATCGGCTCATCAAGAGGTTATGGAAACTTGATAAAAATACAACACTCAGATGGATATTTAACTCTTTATGCTCACCAAAACTCTTTTAGAAAAGGTATAAAAAGAGGTTCTAGCGTTAAGCAAGGTCAAGTCATAGGCTATGTTGGAAGCACGGGTCTCTCAACCGGTCCACATCTTCATTTTGGACTCTACAAAGACAATGAAGCAATTGACCCGCTAAGAGTTGTTCAAGTTACTACCAAGAAACTAACAGGCAAAGAGAAAAATGCATTCTTTAAACTAAAAGCAAATTATGATGAGAGTATAAATCTGCATCTTAAAAATGAGACAAAGTTTGTAAGAATCTCTATGCCTGATAATGTTTGTTACTTTTTTGATGGGGAAAGTTGTGTACAAAATAAACTCGATTCAGACTCTTGAAAATCCAAAATTTATAAAACCCATCTTGATTAACTACTCGCTAAAAGGGGTAGATAGAGCGTGGGAGGCCGTTATTGCCCATGACAGTGTTGCTGCTCTTCTTTGGCACAGAGAGAAAAATGCTTTCATTATCGTAAAACAGCTCCGCGCTACCGTGCTCAACAAAAACAGAGATGACGGAATGATGTATGAGCTTTGTGCAGGGATAGTTGATAAAAATCTAAGCCATCCCCAAATCGCAAAAGAGGAAATCTTAGAAGAGTGTGGCTACGATATACCGGTAGAAAATATCCAAAAAATCAGCTCTTTTTATACAAGCGTGGGAATATCTGGAACCCACCAAACGCTCTACTATGCGGCTTGCGATGACTCGATGAAGGTAAATAACGGGGGCGGACTTGATGATGAGGATATAGAGGTTGTTTACATCCCACTTGAGAGTGCAAAAAAATTTATGTTTGATGAGAGTTACCAGAAGACTACGGGCGTGATGATGGCGTTTTACTGGTTTTTTGACAATCAACACTCACTCTAAAAAATAAAAAGATTTATGTAAATTCTAGGCGCAAACAAGGAAGCATACTCTAGTATGAGACGCGTGCTGCAACGACGAAGTTATATGAAGACTTTTAGTTTTAACCAAATTCGATTGGGTCCATATCTACTTCTGCCAGACTATTCTTGCATGTCGAAATCGCTTTTATAATATCCGTGCTTTTATCTGAACGCAGAAGTATCTCAAACCTGTACTTGTCCGCAACCCTCTCAATGCCGCATTTTCCATAGCCGACTATCTCCACGTTTGAGAAATTTCTCAGACACTGCTGCATTTCGTTCATAGCCTCCCCAGCTTTTATCCCGTTTTTATGCGAAAATAGTATTCGGCAAAGCTTTTTATAGGGCGGGTAGAGCTCTTTGCGGTACTCTTTCTCCTCTTCTAAAAAATCCTCATACTTATCAACATAGGCACTGAAAAAACTCTCATTAAAACTCTGTACTAAAACTTTTGCACTCTCTTTTCGCCCGCTTCTGCCTGCTACTTGAATGAGAGTAGATAACGCTTTTTCCCTTGCTCTGTAATCGCTCATGTTTAACATGTTGTCCATTCCCAAAACGACGGCCAAAGTCACTCCATGATAATCATGTCCTTTGCTTAGCATCTGCGTTCCGACTAAAATATCAATCTCTTTGTCATTAAAACTTTTCAGGGCACGTTTGAGTTTACTTGTCGTAGTTATAACATCTCTGTCAAACTGCTCAACTCTAGCTTCGCCAAACTCCTCTTTTATATTTTTAACCGCCTCAGCAGTTCCAAGTCTTGAACTTATAAGATTATGACCATTGCACTCTGAACAAACCTGCGGAATTGCCTGAGCAAAATTGCAGTAGTGACACTTAAGAGAGCGTGTTTTTTGATGGATGCTCATCCCGACACTGCAAAAAACACACTTATGCGTATGTCCGCAATCTGAGCAGATAAGATACTTGAAATTTGCCCTAGTCGGGAGAAAAAGTATTGCTTGTTCTTTGGCAATGAGACTATTTTTTAAACTACTCATTATCAAAGGGGATAAACTCTCCGCACCCCTCTCATAAACAAACTCTTTTTTAGAATTATAAAACCCGCCTTTTAATCTTACATGTGGAAATTTTACGTAAGTACTCAAACTTGGTGTCGCACTTCCTAAAACAACAGGAATGTCATAGAGCCTTCCCATATATATAGCAATGTCTCTTGCATTGTAGCGAGGTCTTGAAGATGACTTGTAACTGTCGTCATGCTCCTCATCTACGACAATAATACCCAAATCTTTGATGGGCAAAAACAGTGCCGAGCGCGGACCAGCGATTATCTTCGCACTTCCGTCATAAATTTTTACAAGTGCCTCTTTTTTTTGCTTTGGTGTGAGTTTTGAGTGCCACATAACAACTGCGTCGCCAAAATGATTTTGCAGTCTTTGATTCATTTGCGGAGTTAGCGAAATTTCAGGCATAAGGAAAATAGAGCGTTTGTTTTGCGCTATCATCTCACTAAAATAGTACATGTAGATTTCTGTTTTTCCGCTGCCGGTATCGCCAAAAAGAAGCGAGGTTTTATACTTTTTTAAAAAAACTAAGGCTTCTTTTTGTTTGGCTGAGAGAATAATAGAGGACGGGATTTTCTCGTTCCCATGCTCTGCTTGGGAATGCATATCCAGACTCTCGTTCCCAAGTTCTACTTGGGAACGCATACCGCACTCATATGCCATCATCAGCCCAAGCGCCTCGCCAAGGGAGCAAAAATAATATGTTGATATAAATCGGGCAAGCAAGAGTTGTTTGTCAGAGTAAAGAGAGTCATAAACCTCCAAAATCTCGCTTGTTTTAAACTCTGGCTCTTTGGAAGCAGATATAACCGCACCAAGAGATTCTCTGTTTCTAACTTTTACTTTTACTTTTGTGCCGATATTTATGATTTTTGGGCTGTGATATGTGAATGGCTCTAACGGGGAGTTGAGAAGTGTTATGTTGTAGTATTTCAAATTTTAAATTTATATACTTTCTTTATATTTACTTATACCAATTATGGTTATTATATTTTCTTGTTCATCGATACTATAAACTATAACATAGCCTTTAAACACCAAGTCTCTTATGTTATCGTCATGAAAAAAGATAGATTTTCTAAATTTATAAGGCATAAACCCTAAATCATTTACTTTTTCAATTAACTCATTTTTAAATCTTTTAGCATTAGTCTTACTATCTTGTGCTATAAAGTAAAGTATCTCTTTAAATTCTCTGTTGAACGCTTCTCTTTTTAGAATTTTCATTTTATAGAATCTATATAGTCATCAAGCTCATCCAGTCCATCATTAAACGGTACAAGTTTAGTTTTGCCCTCTTTTATCTCACTATATGCATTTTGAAAATAGGCTTTAGTCTCATCAAAACTGCCATCTTCTTTAATTTTAAAGTTTTTTACAATCCCATCTTTCAAGTTACTAATGATGGACAAAAACAAATCCAACGACTTGTCTTCAATCTCTAATTGAACTGTTCTCACTATAAACTCCTTGTATTATCAACAAAAGTATAATCAAAATTTGCTAATTTCTTCTATATTTTCACACATCTCAAGCATAAAATCAACTTTTGCGCTTTCTCGCTCCCATGCTCCTGCGTGGGAGTGTCTATTTTGAGTTACTGTCATAGTCTGCATTCCCACGGAGACCGTGGGAACGAGAGAAATTTTATTATCCAATATTTAGGGTTTGTTTTCGCACGCATAGCGTAGGAAGGAGGTAAGTTTAGTCAGTTAAAGTTTTACACATTTCACCAGTTCCTGCAGCTGTTGTACTACATGTAAAAATGCCCGTCGCTGATGTATATGTAAACGGCACAGCAACCGTCCCCACAGTATATGTATAAGCAGTTCCACTAGTGCTTTGCCAATGTCCTGAACCTATTCCGGCAGTAATACCATACATCAAAAGTGTTCTTCCAGCACCATTACCGGTAAAAAGCGTAGTTGTGTTAATACTCAACGTTGGTATCCAAGTATTAACACCAACTATAAGCTGAGCCTGTCTTTCAGTAACAATAGCAGAACGAATTGATGCAATATCTGCCCGACCTTTTGTGATCTCTGCATCCGTTCTTGTTGCAGCAAATCTTGGCACAGCGATAGACGCGAGTATCCCAAGCACCACTATAACAAAAACAAGCTCTATCATGGTAAAACCGCGAGAAAATTTCATAAAAAACCTTAAATAATGATTTCTAAACTATCCGAAGATAGCTTGAAAATAACTATTTTATATATGCATTCCCAAGCAGGAGCTTGGGAACGAGAAAGCAATAGCTTGGGAACGAGAAAGAGAAACTAGTAAGTAACTCCTGTACCACCAAACTGATGTACGACTGCAGTAGAACCACTCATTCCTTGTTTTCTACTTAATACATGTGCAGCAGTACAAACAGCAGCAGTTGCCCCAGTTTGCGTAGCACTATCTGTTTTACTAGCCGCTTCTGTTACAGTCAAATTACCGTCTGTAATAGTAGTATTACTTAATGTGTAGCAACCTAATGTTAAATTAGCTGCTGTTATATCAGCAGTAACAAATGAACCAACTGCAGTAAATTGTGAACCCAAATCATTAATCTTAGTTGCAAGATTAGTTACATCTTTCGACACTGCAGCATCATCACGAGTTGCAGCAAGTTTTGGAATAGCAACAGCCGCTAAAATACCTAAAATAACGATAACAAATATTAACTCTATCATAGTAAAACCAGCTCTTTGCATAAGAACTCCTTGTATAAACAAAATTTAGGTTACTCTAATAACCTTGATAAACATTATGAAGCAGATGAGATTAAGATTTGCTTAAATTAGCAAACTACACTTTGGAACTTTATTTGCTTATACTGTTTTATCGAAGGAGTTAAGATGAGCATACAAATTTCAGCATCACATTCATTAGCCGCAAAAGCACTTGATTTTAGAGCTATCCGTCAGGATATGATATCTTCAAATATCGCAAATGCGGACACTCCATTTTATAAACCAAGAGATATTAGTTTTGAGAACGCTTTAGCAGTTGAAAAAGCTAAAATCCTAAATCAAAACAGCCCAAAACTAGAGATGGCTCAAACTAACGGAGCTCACATAGCTCTGCAGGAAGTGACCGGCGCAAAGCTTCCAGTAACTTTCTTTAGAGACGGACATATGGCAAGAAATGACGGAAACAGCGTTGATTTGGATGTTGAGACTACTGAGATGAGCAAAAACTCCATTATGTTTGCCGCTTTGGTCAGTGCTATGAAAAAAAATTCAGAGATCTACAAAAGCGTAATAGATTCATCTTCAAAAATAAGCTAAGGATTATTACATGTCAAATTTTTTAAGCAGTTTTGATATCAGCGGTTACGGGCTATCTGCCCAAAGAGTTCGTGTAAACACAATCTCTCAAAACATAGCAAATGCACAAACAACTAGAACTGACGAGGGCGGACCTTACAGAAGAAAAGAGGTTGTCTTTAAAGCTATAAATTTCAATGAACAGTTTAACCAAGCAATAAATGGGATGACAGAGAGTGCCAAGTATGAAGACCCTTTAAACGAGGGAAATTTTGGCAAAAAAGTAAATCCTGCTATAATGAGCGTTATAGTCGATAAGATTTCACGTGACGACAGAGAGCCAAAAATGAAGTTTGACCCTGCACATCCAGATGCAGACGCAAACGGTTATGTGGCATATCCAAATATTAATCCTGTTATCGAAATGGCCGATTTGGTAGAAGCAACACGCTCTTATCAGGCAAATGTAGCAGCTTTTGAGAGTTCAAAAAATATAGCTAACAGCGCAATTTCGCTGTTACAGTAAAAGAGGTAAATTATGAATAGTATTAACGGTATTTCAGGCGTTTCATCCGCCGAATTATTAAAACAAAAGGGTGGCGTAGAGGGTGCAAGTGGGGAAGGTTTTGCCGAGCACTTAAAATCTGCTCTAAATGAGGTAAATGAGTTTCAAGAAAAGGGTGATAAGGCTTTGGGTGAGATGGCGACAGGACAGGTAAAAGATCTTCATCAAGCCGCACTCGCCATCGGAAAAGCTGAAACAAGTATGAAACTTATGCTTGAGATAAGAAACAAAGCGCTTAATGCATATAAAGAATTGGGAAGAACTCAGATATAACTAATAACTTCATCAACTTAAAATGCTATAATCCTTGTAAAAAAACCAAGACAATTAAAATATGAATAACCAAAATAAAAGCAAAAAAATATTTCTTCTCTATTCACTTCTTGTGGCTGGTTTTTTACTATTTTTAGGCGTAATGCTTATTACAACTCTGAAATCTCGGGACCTTCCGTCGCTTTATACGCAAAATAGTTCTAAAGCGGTAAGAGGCTCTATAATAAGTGCTGACGGTTTTCACATAGCAACTACAATAAAACTCTACAAAGCAGTTGTAAACACCTACTATATTGACCCACAAAAAAGAGAACTCTTTATAAAACTCTTTAGTATCTACTCGGAAATTGATGCAAAAGAAATTGAACAAAGACTAAATAAACAAAAAGGTTTAGCGGTTCTAAGCTACAACATACCGCAAAAACAGGCACAATATCTTAAACAACTTGCATATGAACTAAGACGTCTTAAGGTTTTTATTGAAATAAAAAATCCAATAACCGGCAAAACTTCACTTCATGGACTTAGCATTATCGAAAGCGGTGAGAGCAGAGAGTATGAGTATGACAGGCTCTTGACGCCTATAATCGGCTATCCGCATAAGGTTGAAGAGGACGGATACACTTATGTAAAAGGTGTAAAAGGTTTAGAAAAAAAGTTTGAAAATGAACTCCAGCCAAAACAGGACGAACTAAGTCAAGGGTTAAGGGATGTGAACAGCTATATAATTTTAAATAAAAATAGTTTCACAAAACAAGAAATCAACGGTTTAGACGTAAAGCTTAATATCCCAATCTCTTTTCAGATACGAGTTGAAAAAATGCTTGATGCAATGAAAGAAGATTTGCAAGCCAAAGAGATTATCGCAACGGTCATGAGTTCGGCCAACGGCAAGGTTCTGGGCATGGCGAGTTCAAATAGATTTTTACCTAAATCTATACAAAAAGAGGACTATCAATCTCTAAACAGCTCTATGATAGAGTATAGTTTTGAACCGGGAAGTGTTATCAAGACTGTTATCTTTTCAATTCTTCTAGACAAAGGTTTAGTAAACCCTTACGATATGGTAAATGGGCATAACGGGCGCTATACAATTGGGAAAAAAACAATAACGGACGAGCATAAATTTGACTGGCTAAGCGCTGAAGATGTCATAGTACACTCATCAAATGTAGGGATAGCCCAATTAGCCCAAAAACTAACAGGGACTGAATTTAGCCAAGGCCTGATAGATTTTGGTTTTTCCAAAGCCTCGACACCGGATCTTGTATATGAAAAAGTGGGTTCTGTTCCGAGCGTTATGCAGTTAAACAATGAAATATATAAAGCAACATGTGCTTATGGCTACGGTATGCGTGCGAATCTTATGCAGATCATGAGAGCATATAGCGCTTTTAACAATAACGGAAGGATGGTTACTCCTAAAATAATTGATTGTTTTATAGACAGCCAGAGAAAAGAGATTACAATTCCTGACGAAGAGCAGATTCAAGTTATAAAAACAACAACCGCAGATAGAATGAAATCTATTCTTATAAAAACAGTAAATGAAGGAACTGGGGTAAAAGCAAAAACTGAGGGGTTGGAAGTCGGCGGCAAAACAGGAACAGCGCATATTGTTGAAGAGGGAAAATATGTTGATGAGTACAATACTGCATTTGTTGGTTTTGCAAACGACAAAGAGAGCAAATATACTATCGGCGTTATTGTCGTTAGACCTAAAAGAAGCCATTTTGCCGCTCAAACGGCAGTACCGGTTTTTAAAAAAACAATCGATATTTTAATTGAAGACGGTTACCTAAAACCAACTATTATTGAAAATAACTCCTCAAAGCCAAATGTTATCTAGCAGTCTGGTAGTACCGACTCTTACCTCAACTAAAATAATCGTATTTCCTATCTCCACATGCGAGAGTTGATTAAAGTTACGATTTAAAATCTCCACATAAAAAATATGAAGCGGTGCAAGGATTTCTCTCATATTTGATGTTATCTCTTTAGAGTCAAGAACTCCCCTCATAACCATTGCGGTGGCATTGCGGAGTGAAGTGGCAATCTTGAGGGCCTCTTCTCTCTCCTCTTTAGTCAAGAATGCGTTCCTGCTGCTAAGAGCCAGTCCATCTTTTTCACGGACTGTATCAACTGCAACTATTTCTACACTCATGAAAAACTGTTTTACCATCAAAGATATAAGGTTTAACTGCTGCGCATCTTTTTTGCCAAAATATGCTCTTGTAGGATTTACTATGTTTAAAAGCTTCATTACCACGGTTAGAACACCGTTAAAATGTCCCGGTCTGCTCTCCCCCTCTAAAACAAATCCTCTTACCTTTGGAGCCAATACAGAGACCTCATCTTGGGTATAAATATCATTTACATTTGGAAAAAACAGAACATCGACACCGCTTAACTGACACAACTTTGTATCGGCCACTTCTTTCTTAGGATATTTGTCTAAGTCCTCGCCTTTTAAAAATTGCGTAGGGTTTAAAAATATTGAAACTACGACTAACTCATTTTGCTCTTTTGCTTTTTTTATAAGTGATATATGTCCTTCATGCAAAGCGCCCATTGTCGGCACAAACCCAATGCTTTGATTCTCTTGGAAACCAATACTCTTATTTGCATGTAAATACTCTTTTAATTCAAATGGATTGGAGATAATCTTCATAAATTATACCTTGGTGTGTTATAATCGCAATTATACAATAATGGAACGAATTTTATGGATAACTACGAATACACGGAACTTTTAAAGAATCTTTCAAAAAAAATGAGCAATATTACTGATGTTGTCGAACCGGATAAACTTCAAGCAAGACTAAGAGAAATAGACGAACTTGAAAATTCGCAAGATTTTTGGAACGATGCAGCTAATGCCGCAGTAATCCAAAAAGAGAAAACCCAATGCGAGCGTAAGCTTAAAAAGTATAACCTTGCTAAAAATGCCATTGATGAAGCAAAAGAGCTATACGAAATGGCAAAAGATGAAAATGATGAGGATTTGATTGCCGAGTGTTTTAGCGGCGCAGATAAAATTGAGCAGCTAATACGCACAATGGAGATTGAAGTTCTTCTAAGCGAAGAGACTGATGCTAACAATGCCATCCTCTCAATTCACCCTGGAGCCGGCGGAACAGAGTCTCAAGATTGGGCTTCTATGCTTCTTAGAATGTATAAAAGATTTGCAGAGAGACGCGGATGGAGCATTGAAGTGCTGGACTACCAAGCAGGTGATGAAGCAGGCATAAAAGACGTCTCCCTTCTTATAACAGGTGAAAATGCCTATGGATACCTAAAGGTTGAAAATGGCATTCATAGACTTGTTCGCATCTCTCCGTTTGATTCTAATGCCAAAAGACATACGTCGTTTAGCTCTGTTATGGTCTCTCCAGAGGTTGATGATGATATTAACATAGAGATAGAAGACAAAGATATCCGCGTTGATACTTATCGCTCAAGCGGTGCCGGCGGACAACATGTCAACAAAACAGAATCAGCAATCCGCATAACCCATATAAAGACAAATGTGGTTGTACAGTGCCAAAATGACAGAAGCCAGCATAAAAACAGAGCGACTGCTATGAAGATGCTAAAATCTCGTCTTTATGAGCTAGAGCTAGAGGCTCAAAAGGCGCAAATAGCCGGTATAGCAAAGAGCGAAATCGGATGGGGACACCAAATCCGCTCTTATGTAATGCAGCCATACCAACAGATAAAAGATACGAGAAGCAACGTGGCGTACTCAAATATAAGTGCGATTTTAGATGGAGACATAGACAATATGATTGAGGACGTTCTTATTTCTCAGAATCGCTCTTAGCTTTAGGGATAAAACTATATATTAGCAGCAGGGCTCCAAAGAGCATACTTAATATTATTAACTGCTCCTCCTGTTTTTTTTGATTATTTTCAAGCTCCTCAACAAACGTCGAACCGTCTGGCTTTGGAACCTGTTTTGAAGCACTGCTTCCGCTACGGACTTTAGCCTCCATTCTGGCTATGTTTGCCGCAGCAATCTCGTTCTCACTTAAAACAATCTCTTTTGGATCAGTCCAAAATAACATTATAAGTCCCACAAGAAACATAATCGCGCCCACTGTTCTAAAAATAATTATTTTATTTTTTATAAATATCTCTTTCATTTGTATGCCTTTTATAAAGAAAATTATGTCAAACTTCCGGTATGAATATACTTAAAGAATTTAGAGTTAATGATAAATGTTCATATTTGGCAGATAGAAATCAGACAACACACTACAAGGTTATTGAAGAGTGTTCTGTAACTCATTGCCAAGAGTTGATTGAGCGAGGATACAGAAGATTTGGCAAGATGTTTTTCAGACCACTCTGCTCCTCTTGCGATGAGTGCAAAAGCATAAAAATTGATGTAAAAAACTTTGAACTCTCTTCATCTCAGAGGAGAGTTATAAAAAAAGCAGCCAAAATCAAAAGCTATATCCAAAGACCTTCCATTAGCAAACCCCATCTTGAACTCTTTGAGAAATATCATCTTTTTATGAAAGAGAAAAAGGGGTGGGATTACACACCCTCAACTGCGCAAGGTTATTATAGCTCTTTTGTGGATGGACATAATGATTTTGGATATGAAGTTTTGTACTATCTTGATAACAAGCTTATTGGGGTAGATTTAATTGATATATTAGAAGACGGAGTCTCTTCTATCTATTTTTATTATGACCATGATTATGAGCAATACTCGCTTGGCAAACTCTCCCTGTATAACCAGATAACGTTTGCAAAGAAAAGCCAAAAGAAGTGGATTTACCTTGGATATTATGTTAAAGATTGCCCATCTCTTTCATACAAATCACACTATAAGCCGTATATTACTCTAGATGGAAAACCTGACATAAATGAAGAGCCAAAATGGTTTTAAAACAACTAAAATACGAAAATTTATAGATATAATTACGCCATGATAAAAAAAATAAAAATTGAACTCATTTACTTTTGCGCTATATTGCTGATTTTAGCGGTATTGCAGCACTCTGATTTACTGCACTCTCCCCTGCAAAGAGCTAATTTAATGATGGAAAAAGAGAACTATTTTCATCCATTGCTTTGGAGTTTTGTAGTGTATGTTGTTATAGGAATTTTTAGGCTGGTTGTTAAACTTTTTAGAAAAATAAGAGGGTAATAATACTTCCAAAAGGAAGTATTACTAAGTTGGTTTAACCATTTCTCTTTTTAATGATCTCTTCAGATACATTTTTTGGAACTTCTTCATAATGATCGAATTCCATAGAGTAAGTAGCTCTACCTTGAGTAGCAGAACGAAGGTCAGTTGAGTAACCGAACATCTCAGCAAGTGGAACAAATGCGTCAACAATTTTGTTACCTGAACGGTCACTCATATTGCTAACTTGTCCACGGCGACGGTTAAGGTCACCTATTACATCGCCCATGTAGTCTTCTGGAACTTCAACTTCAACTTTCATAATCGGCTCTAAAATAGCTGGTCTAGCTTTTCTACATCCCTCTTTGAAACCCATTGAAGCAGCAAGTTTAAATGCCATCTCATTTGAATCTACATCGTGGTATGAACCGTCATATAAAGTAATATCCATATCTTCCATTGGATAACCAGCAAGGACACCATTGCTCATGGTCTCTGCACAACCTTTTTCAACAGCTGGAATATACTCTTTTGGAATTGCTCCACCTTTGATTTCATTGTGGAAAACAAAACCTGTTCCTGATTCACCCGGCTTGATTGTTAAGTAAACATGTCCGAATGCACCACGACCACCTGATTGCTTAGCATACTTGTACTCTTGGTTAACTGTATCTTTGATAGTCTCACGGTAAGAAACCTGTGGCGCACCAACTTCAGCTTCTACCTTGAATTCTCTCTTCATACGGTCAACTAGGATTTCAAGGTGTAGTTCACCCATTCCTGAGATAATAGTTTGACCTGTCTCTTCATCTGTACGAACTCTAAAAGACGGATCTTCAGCAGCAAGTTTAGCTAGAGCAAGACCCATTTTTTCTTGGTCAGCTTTAGTTTTTGGCTCAACTGCAACAGAGATAACAGGTTCAGGGAAAACCATACGCTCTAAAACAACAGTGTCATCTGGATCACAAAGAGTATCGCCGGTAGTAGTATATTTAAGACCAACAACTGCACCGATTTCACCGGCATAAATTTCTTTAATCTCTTCACGCTTGATAGCATGCATTTTTACGATACGACCTATACGCTCTTTTTTATCTTTCGTAGAGTTATGAACAAATGAACCTGCTTCTAGTGAACCACGGTAAACACGGATAAAAGTCAGTGTTCCTACAAATGGGTCTGTCATAATTTTAAATGCTAATGACGCAAATTTACCATCATCAGTTGATTCAACAACAACTTCAACACTCTCGTCATCCATCATCGTTCCTTTTATAGGAGCGCACTCTGTAGGAGCAGGAAGATAAGCAACAACAGCGTCAAGAAGAGTTTGAACACCTTTGTTTTTAAACGCAGTTCCAGCAGTCATAGGAACTATATGCATACCGATAGTAGCAGCTTTGATTCCTAAAATGATCTCTTCCTCAGTTAACGCTTCACCCTCTAAATATTTTTCAGCTAGGTGCTCGTTACCATCTACTTCAGAGATAGATTCAATCATTTTTTCACGATACTCTTGCGCTTTATCTAACATGTTTGCAGGAATTTCCTCAACATGGTAGTTAGAACCCATCTCAGCATCTTTGTCCCATATAATTGCTTTCATTTTTACAAGATCTACTATACCTGCAAAACTCTCTTCTTCACCGATAGGAAGCTGGATTGGAACTGGATTACCTTTTAAACGATCACGAATTTGTCTCTCAACTTCATAAAAGTTTGCGCCGGTTCTGTCCATTTTGTTAACAAATACAATTGATGGCACGCCATAACGATTTCTTTGTCTCCAAACAGTTTCAGATTGAGGTTGAACACCGCCAACAGCACAAAATACTGAAACAGCACCATCAAGAACACGCATAGAACGCTCAACTTCAATAGTGAAGTCAACGTGACCAGGAGTGTCAATAATGTTAATCTGTTTGCCAGCCCATTCACATGTTGTTGCAGCTGAAGTAATTGTTATACCGCGCTCTTGCTCTTGCTCCATCCAGTCCATAGTTGCAGCACCGTCATGAACCTCGCCGATTTTATGCTCACGACCCGTATAGAATAATATTCTTTCAGTTGTCGTAGTTTTACCCGCATCAATGTGAGCAGCAATTCCGATATTTCTTACATCTTCTAGTTTATGTGATCTTGCCATAAAATTATCCTATTACCAACGATAGTGAGCAAATGCTTTATTTGCTTCAGCCATACGATAAGTATCTTCTTTTTTCTTAAATGCGTTACCTTTATCAGATGAAGCATCCATTAATTCATTTGCTAATCTCTCAGCCATTGTTCTCTCGTTTCTTTTACGAGAAGCATCTGTTAACCATCTAATTGCTAGAGATAATTGGCGTACTGGGCGTACTTCTACTGGAACTTGATAAGTAGCACCACCAACACGGCGACTCTTAACCTCAATAATTGGTTTAATATTTTCAATAGCATTATTAAATGTATCGATACCCGTTTTCTCACTACGTGAACTTATGATATCTAAAGCGCTGTAGATAATTTTCTCAGCTGTACTTTTTTTACCGTCGTACATGATTTTGTTAATAAACTTCGTTAAAACTTTGCTTCCATAAACTGGATCTGGCATAATTTCACGAACGGGAGCTTTTCTTCTTCTCATTTGTAATCTTCCTTACTTCAATTTTTTTTTAAATTTACTCAAAATATATCACTTAAGATATATCCTGTGCTACTTTTTTTTTACTTTTTCGCTTTTGGTCTCTTAGTTCCATATTTAGAACGAGCAACCGTACGATTAGCAACACCTGCAGTATCTAATGCACCACGAACGATATGGTACTTAACACCAGGTAAATCTTTGATACGACCACCACGAACAAGAACGATTGAGTGCTCTTGAAGGTTGTGACCCTCACCACCGATATAAGATATAACTTCAAAACCTGAAGTTAAACGAACTTTTGCAACTTTTCTTAAAGCCGAGTTAGGTTTTTTAGGTGTTGTCGTGTAAACACGAGTACAAACACCACGACGCTGTGGACATGATACAAGAGCCGGTGATTTTGATTTTTTAACCACACGTTTACGCTCATTGCGAATCAATTGATTGATTGTAGGCATACAATTCCTTTACTTAATTTTTCCAGTAGAATTTAACTCACTATTTTTTAGGGAGTTATAGACGCGTAATGTTATATAAAAAGTGATTAAAGTTAGCTTATTTTAAGTATGAATTAATGTATAGAGTTTTAATGTGAGAAATAATAGCTGTTATGCAAGTCTAAAATTGGATATTTATTGTAAATAACTGACCTTACGCACTTTTGCAAAAAAGTTCGTAAAATACTCTATGAATCTCGAAAAACTTATTTTTCGTAGCTTTAGGGGGTTATAGGGACATCTGTCCCTGTCACTAAAACGGACGCGTTTGTTTTAGTGCGTAACATCAGTAATACAATCTCTTTAGAAGAGATTATATTTTATTATGAGGGGTATTAATCCTCATAAGTTCCGAAAACTATCTCTTGGTCTTTGTAGATACCAGTTCCAACTGGAATAGTACGGCCAATAATAACATTTTCTTTAAGGTCGTTCAAGTCATCAATTTTTGCACTTACCGCAGCTTCTGTCAATACTTTTGTAGTATCTTGGAATGATGCAGCAGAGATAATACTATCAGCTGAAACAGCCGCACGAGTGATACCAACAAGGAATGGCTCAGCAATTGACGGACGCCCGCCTAATTTAATGATTTTCACATTCTCTTGTGCAAATTTAGCTTTGGAGATTAAATCTCCTTCTATAAATTTAGTATCACCTGATTTTACAATTTTAACCTGTCTAAGCATTTGAGTAAATATTACCTCAATATGTTTGTCGGAAATATGTACACCTTGTGAACGATAAACCTGTTGTACTTCACTTACAAGGTAGTTATAAAGTGCTTTAACACCCATAATACGTAGTAATTCGTGTGAAGATATAATACCTGAAGTAAGTCTCTCACCAGCGTGAACAAAGTCACCTGTATTTACAACAGGAGAGTGAGATTTATCAACAAAATACTCTTTAACTATACCGTTATCAGATGCAACCATTATTCTTATTTTACCGCGAAGCGATTTTCCGAATGTTACATTTCCGTCAATTTCAGATATAAGTGCCGTTGCTTTTGGACGACGACCTTCAAAAAGCTCACTTACACGAGGAAGACCTCCGGTAATATCGCTTGACTTTTGAAGTGCTTTTGGTGTTTTAGCAATAATATCTGCTACCTTAACTTTAGCTCCATCTTCAACATAGATAGATGTTTTAGGCTGCATTTGGTATCTTAAAAGTTCGCCATCTTCACTTGCAAGAACGATTGTCGGTTTGTATTCGGCAGATATGTGATCACTTATCATTAAACGAGTTTTACCTGTTAACTCATCATACTGCTCTGTTGCTGTTGTACCGATAATAATATCTTCAAACTTAACTGTTCCGTTTGTTTCAGAAATAACCGGATTAGAGTATGGATCCCACTCTGCAATCACAGTCGATTCATCACTCTTTGGCTTAGCTATAAGAGTTTTAGGGTCTACAACTGCATCATCTTCTGTAACAATTATAGAACCGCGAGCGATATAGTGTCTTACTGCTTCACGATTATTTACGTCAACAACGCTTGCAAAAAGACCTTTTTCAATTACTTCATATCCAGGCTTAAGACCTTCAAATCTCTCTAAATAGTCACCTTTAAGAAGGAAGTATTTAACAGTTCCGTCTTCTTTTGCAAGAATTTTTTGAGTAACAGGCGCACCGTTTGCAACTAAAACTTCAGAAGCGTAAGGGATACGACTTGGAACATTCCAGCCATCTTTAATAGTCTCAACAATAGATTCATGCTCTTTTACTTCTGAACCGCTCTCATATGGGAAGTAGTATTTACCTTCAATTTGTCCGCCAACACCAGCTAACTCATTTGGCTTAGCAATTTCGTTTTTACGAAGCACATAACGAATTGTTTCAGTTTTTGATGTTACGCTTACTATAACTTCATCATGAACGGTTTGAATATCAACCTTACCTGAGAATGGAGCTTTTATTTTAGGTTCAACTAAAAGTACAGCCGCATTTCTACGGTTTGCTACTATATTTTTACCCTCTTTAGAAGCATAAGTCTTCAGGTTGTAGTAACGGATGAAGCCCTCTTTTTCAGCAACTACTTGTCTCTCTTGAGCAGTTGAACTTGCTGTTCCACCGACGTGGAATGTTCTAAGAGTCAGCTGAGTACCAGGCTCACCGATTGACTGAGCAGCGATAATACCGACCGCTTCGCCTCTACGAACAATGTGACCTGTAGCAAGATTCACACCGTAGCATAGAGCACAAATACCGTTTTCACTTTTACATGTAGTCGGTGTTCTGATATATGCTGTTTTAATTCCGGCTTCTGAAATAACTTTTGCACTAACTTCGTCAATTAGAGTTCCCTCAGCAAAAAGAATCTCGTTACTAATAGGGTCTATAACGTCATCAGCCAAAACTCTGCCGTTTAATCTGTCTTCAAGAGATTCAATCAGAGTATTTTGATCACTGATATCAGAGATTTCAATACCTTCATGCGTATGGCAGTCATGCTCAACAACTTTAACATTTTGAGCAACGTCAACAAGCTTACGAGTCAAATAACCGGCATTTGCTGTTTTAAGAGCAGTATCGGCAAGACCTTTTCTAGCACCGTGAGTTGAAATAAAGTACTCAATTACGTTAAGACCCTCTTTAAAGTTAGAGATAATCGGAGTTTCAATAATTTCACCGCTTGGCTTAGCCATAAGACCACGCATACCAGCTAACTGACGAATCTGAGCTGCCGAACCACGAGCTCCAGAATCTGCCATCATATGAATAGAGTTAAAACCGCTTTTATCAGTTTGAACCAAATCCATCATCTGAGTAGCCAAAGTATTGTTTGTATCTGTCCAAACGTCAATAATCTTGTTGTATCTCTCTTGTTCAGTTAAAAGACCGGCTTCATACTGCTTTTGAATCTCAAAAACTCTATTTTTAGAGTCAGCAATTTTAGCTGCTTTTCCTTCTGGGATTTTAATGTCATCAATAGAGATTGATACACCGGATTCAGTTGCATGTTTAAAACCTAAGTTTTTCAATCTATCCAAGAATCCTGCAGTTATACCGATACCGCCATGTTTTTGAACATAGTCAACAATCTCGTTAATTGCTTTTTTCTTCATAACTCTGTTCCAAAGCTCTGCCGGAACAAAATCAGGCAGGACAGCTTTAAGAAGCATACGTCCTGCTGTTGTATGGATGATTCTGCCTTCGTCTCTAGTTCTAACTTTTGCATGTATATCAAGTGCATCATGCTCAATAGCAATTCTTACTTCATCAACATTTGCGAAAAGCTTGTTTGAACCTTTTACACCATTTTTTTCTAATGTAATGTAATAGATTCCAAGAACCATATCTTGAGACGGTGTTGCAATCGCTTTACCAGAAGCCGGTAAAAGAATATTCATAGAAGCCATCATTAAAACTTTAGCCTCTGCAATAGCGGCTGAACTTAAAGGGATGTGAACAGCCATCTGGTCACCGTCAAAGTCGGCGTTGAATGCAGCACAAACAAGCGGATGAAGCTGGATAGCTTTACCGTCAATTAGCTTAGGATGAAATGCCTGAATTGAGAGCTTATGAAGTGTAGGCGCACGGTTAAGTAGAACCGGATAACCATCAACTATCTCAGCAAGACACTCCCAAACTTCGTTTGTTTTGTCATCAATCATCTTTTTAGCAGCTTTAACAGTAGTTGCATAACCCTTCTCTTCTAGTTTTGCAATAAGATGCGGCTTAAACAGCTCTAGAGCCATTTTTTTAGGCAATCCGCACTCATCCATAGATAGAGATGGTCCAACAACGATTACAGTACGCCCAGAAAAGTCAACACGCTTACCAAGTAAGTTTTGTCTAAAACGTCCCTGTTTACCCTTAATGATTTCACTTAAAGATTTTAGTGGGCGCTTGTTAGCACCTTTTACAGCATTTGCACGACGACCGTTGTCAAAAAGTGCATCAACTGACTCTTGAAGCATTCTTTTTTCATTTCTAACAATGATTTCAGGTGCTTCAAGCTCTACAAGACGCTTAAGTCTTTGATTACGGTTTATTACACGGCGATAAAGATCGTTTACATCTGAAACAGCGAATTTACCGCCATCTAAAGCAACCAGAGGTCTTAAATCCGGTGGAAGAACCGGCAGAATAGTCAACATCATCCATGCCGGATTGTTTCCGGAATTTAAAAATGATTCAATAACTTTTAATCTTTTAGCAATTGTTTTTCTTTTTGCTTCACTTTTTGTTAGTTCGATATCTTCTTTAAGCTGAGAAAATGCGTCAACCAAGTCAATAGAATCAAGCAAGTCACGAACAACTTCACCACCCATACGAGCCTTAAAGCCTAATTCACCAAATCTTGATACTAAAGTACGATACTGCTCTTCATTTAAAACATCATATTTTAAAACAGGAGTTTTTGCCTCAGCATCATAATACGCCTCTCCGCCAGACTCTACGATGTATGCCTCATAATAAAGCACGCGCTCAAGGTCTTTCATTTTAATACCTAAAAGAGTACCGATACGAGAAGGTAGTGAACTAACATACCAGATGTGTGCAACAGGAGTTACAAGTTCTATGTGACCCATGCGAGTACGGCGAACTTTAGTACTAGTTACTTCAACACCACACTTCTCACATACAACACCTTTGTAACGCATCTTTTTGTACTTACCGCAAAGACACTCATAATCCCTTACAGGACCAAAAATCTTTGCACAAAAGAGACCATCACGCTCCGGCTTAAGTGTGCGATAGTTGATAGTTTCAGGTTTCTTTACTTCGCCATGACTCCAAGACATAATCTTTTCGGGAGAAGCCAAACGAAACTGCAGTTGTTTTATATCCTTTGGTCTTTTCTCTTCGGTTACTTCAATAGCTACTAATTTACTCATTGTCTTCCACCTCGTCAAAAATTTCTACATCAAGAGCTAATGCTTGAAGCTCTTTTGTTAATACAAACAGTGTCTCAGGAATACCAGATTCCGGCACTAACTCACCTTTTGTAATTGCTTTATAAGCGCGAACACGTCCATCAACATCATCAGACTTGATGGTTAGCATCTCTTTAAGAACAGCACTTGCTCCATAAGCTTCAAGAGCCCAAACTTCCATCTCTCCAAATCTTTGACCACCGAATAGTGCTTTACCACCAACTGGTTGTTGCGTAACAAGAGAGTATGGTCCAGTTGAACGAGCATGAATCTTCTCATCAACCAAGTGGTGTAGTTTAAGAATATACATGTAACCAACATTTACACGCTCTTTTATCTTCTCGCCAGTTAAACCGTTATAAAGAACAACTTTACCATCAGTACTCATCTTAGCTAATTCAAAAAGCTTTTCAAACTCTTGTGTATTTACACCCTCAAATATCGGAGATGCAAATTTAACGCCTTTTGACCAGTCACGAGCATATCCTAAAAATATCTCATCACTCATTTCGCCTATTACATGCGTAGCATTCATCATGCCTGCAACGTCAGCGATTTCAATCATTTTAGCGCGAAGATTTTCTATGAAGCCTTTTTGCTTGCTCTCAAACTGCTCTAAGATTTGGTTACCAAGTTCACGGCCAGCCATACCTAAGTGCATCTCTAAAATCTGCCCGATATTCATACGAGATGGAACACCAAGCGGGTTCAGACATACATCTACGCTTCTTCCGTCTTCCATGTACGGCATGTCAACTTCAGGAACAATGATAGAAACTATACCCTTGTTTCCGTGACGTCCCGCCATTTTATCACCGACTTTTAACTGACGTTTTGTAGCAATGTAGATCTTTACATACTTAACAACGCCGTTTGGCAAAATGTCATCTTTTTCTAAAATATTTAGCTTCTCTTCGTGCTCATCACGGAAAAGCCTCTTCTCTTTTTGAAAATAGTTTTTAGTTTTGTTGTACTCTGACTGAATATCTTCGCTGAATGATTTAATGATTGCATTCATAGCAAAACGATTTACTTCAACCAAATCTTCACCATTGATTATATCTCCGGCTTTATAGCTTGTGTTTCCGATTTTAATATCAGCAATCAGAGGCTCTTTTGTAAGAAGCTTGGTAACTCTTAACATCTCCTCTTTGTCAATCATAAGAAGTCTATCATAGTGCTCGCGCTCTAGATAATCACGCTCCTCTTTTTCAAGTTCAAGCGTGCGAGAATCTTTGTCGTAACCTTTTTTAGTAAAGATTTTAACATCAACTACAACACCTTCCATGCTCGGTGGACAATAGAGTGATTTGTTTATAACATGTCCGGCTTTTTCACCGAAAATCGCACGAAGAAGTCTCTCCTCCGGAGTCGGCTTAACTTCACCTTTTGGAGAAACCTTACCAACTAAAATCATACCGCCGCTTACATTCGTACCTATTTTAATAATACCGCTGTCATCCAAGTGAGCAAGCTCATCGTCTCTAACATTCGGAATATCACGAGTAATCTCTTCTACGCCATGCTTTAGCTCTCTTGCTTCAACTTCTTTTTCATATATATGAACTGATGTAAACGCATCTTTACGAATCAGTCTCTCAGAAATTACAATAGCATCCTCGAAGTTATAACCATTCCAAGGCATGAAAGCAACCATAGCATTAACACCGAGTGCCAACTCGCCTTGATCCATATTTGGACCGTCAGCAATTATTTGATTTTTTTCAACTTTTTGTCCAATTTTCACAATCGGCTTTTGTCCGAATGATGTGTTTTGGTTTGTGCGAAGATTTTTTTGCAACGGATAGTAATCTATATAAATCTCTCCGTCATCTTCACCCATAACATAGATATGTTTTCCATCTACTTTTTCAACAATACCGGATCTCTTAGCTTTTACACACTCCCATGAGTCACGAGCAACAAGTTTTTCAACACCTGTTCCAACCATTGGAGCCTCATGTTTTATAAGAGGCACTGCTTGACGCTGCATGTTTGAACCCATAAGTGCGCGGTTAGCATCATCATGTTCCAAAAATGGAATAAGAGAAGCCGCTACACCGACAACCATATGTGATGAAAGGTCCGCATATTCACACTCATTTACAGAACGGTGAAGAATCTCACCATCCATTCTTGTAACAACCATTTTATCTATAAATTGACCGTTTTTATCAAGTTTATTTGATGCAGCTGCAATTTTCTTGCCCTCTTCTTGAGTTGCTGTAAGATATACAATTTCATCAAGAATTTTTCCATCTTTCATCACTTTATATGGAGCTTCAATAAATCCATGCTCATTAACTTTTGAGTAAGTAGCAAGAGTATTGATAAGACCGATATTTTGACCCTCAGGAGTCTCAATAGGACAGATTCTGCCATAGTGAGTCGGGTGAACGTCACGCACTTCAAATCCAGCACGCTCTTTAACCAAACCGCCCTCACCAAGTGCCGATAGACGGCGCTTATGAGTTACTTCTGATAGTGGATTTGTTTGGTCCATAAATTGTGAAAGCTGTCCGCCAGAGAAAAACTCCATAATTGTTGAAGTAATCATCTTTGAGTTGATTAAATCATGAGGCATAAGCTCATTCATAGGTCCGCTCATAGTTGAAAGTTTGTCACGAATCGCTTTTTGCATCTTAATAAGACCGTTGTGCAACTCATTTCCTAAAAGCTCACCAATTGAACGAATACGACGATTACCTAGGTGATCTCTATCATCAATGTGACCTTGACCATTTTTAACTTTTATAACATATTTTACAGATTCTATAATATCTTCATGAGTCAATACCGTTACATACTCAGGAATATTAAGCCCAAGTTTGTGGTTCATTTTCATACGGCCGACTTTAGTCAAGTCATATCTCTCTGGATCAAAGAAAAGCTGGTTTACAAAAATTTTCGCCGCTTCTTTAGTTACAGGCTCACCGGGTCTCATAACTTTATAGATACGAATAGCAGATAAAGCATTCTCATCTTCAATATCTTCAGTCTGCTTTAGTAGTTTTAGTGAATCTGCATCAGCATTAAATGCATTTATGATTGAACTGTCAACGCCTTCAGCCAAGTCATTTGCTATACTAAAGCTCTTTACTCCGATTTCACTCATTTTTTTCAACTTAGTCTCATCAACGCGAGTCATAGTGTCAAAAAGAACTTCACCTGTTTCAGGATCAATAATAGGTTTTGCCAAGTAGCGATCCATCAATACTTCTAATGGATATTCAACTTCTTCTAGTCCATCTTCAATGAATTTTTGTGACTTTTTAGCTGACAATCTTTTACCTGAAGCTAAAAGTACTTTACCGCTTTTATCAATCAAATCATATGTTAATCTGGCTGAATAGTCGGTAGGATTAAATGACATTAAAAATCTGTTGTCAGTGATGCTGATTTTTTGAATTGGATAAAACAGTTTTAAAATATCCTGCTTAGAGTATCCAAGTGCGCGAAACATAATTGTTACAGGAACTTTACGGCGCTTATTTATTCTCATATATAAAATATCTTTTGGATCATACTCAAAATATAACCAAGAACCGCGATCTGGGATGATTTGACCTGTATAAATAAGTTTATTGCCAGATGTAGTCGACTCTTCTTCTTTAAAGATTACACCCGGTGAACGGTGAAGCTGATTTACTACAACTCTCTCAACACCATTGATAATAAATGATGTTCTGTCAGTCATTAGCGGGATATCACGAACAAATATGCTCTGCTCTTTAATATCTTTAACACCCAATTTCTCTTTTGTATTTTCATCTCTGTCCCAAAGAACAAGACGAGTTTTCATTCTTAGTGATACTGCGTAAGTAAGACCACGCTCCATACACTCTCTAACCGTATATTTTGGTTTACCAACTTCACTATCAATATACTCGACAGTAAGTCTGTTTTGAGTATCATGAATAGGAAAAACTGATTGAAATACTGTCTCAACACCGCTTTGTGATCTGTCTTTTTCATCAAGCATTAAAAACTTGTTATATGAACTTTGTTGTAGTTGCAGTAGATTCGGTACTTCTATTTGTTGAGGGGTTTTAGCGAAGTCTACACGAAGACGATTTCCGGAATATAAAGTATTTAACATAGGCTACCTCGATGAGTTGTTATTAAGACTTAATCATAAAGATTAAGTTATCGTATCTAGGCGTCCCTAGATGATTTTTAGCTCAAAAGTTAGAGCTTTTTTTACAGTGCTTATAAACGACATAAGGGCACTTTTACGAAGGGATTCATATCCATTCGCAAAAGCGCCCAAAAGTTCGTGATTTGCACAGAAAATTAACTTTCCTGTGCACCACGACTATGTAGTAGAAATTATTTAACTTCTACTTTTGCACCAGCTTCTTCTAGTTGCTTTTTAGCATCCATAGCTGTCTCTTTATCTACGCCCTCTTTGATTGTTGAAGGTACGTTTTCTGTTGCATCTTTAGCTTCTTTTAGACCTAAACCTGTAAGAGCACGAACAACTTTAATTACGTTGATTTTCTTATCACCTGCATCAAGGATAACAACATTGAATTCTGTTTGCTCTTCAACAGCAGCAGCAGCTACGGCACCACCAGCAACAGCAACAGGCTGTGCAGATACACCAAATTTCTCTTCAAACTCTTTTACCAATTCAGAAAGTTCTAATACAGAAAGTCCTGAGATAAACTCTAATACATCTTGTTTAGTTATAGCCATAATATAGCTCCTTAATTTTGTTTTTTAATTTATACAGATATCGAAAATAACTCCGACATCTGCGCTAAAGCTTAGTTATTAAGCCTCTTTTTTTTGTCTTAACGCGTCAAGTCCGATTGTAAAACATGTAATTGGCGCCATCCAAGTAGCAGCAAGCATAGCAAGCAACTCTTCGCGACCAGGAAGTTTAGCAAACGCTTCAACCTTAGCAGCGTCAGCCGGTGCACGGTCTACGTAAGCAGACTTAATTACAAATTTTTCATTCTCTTTAGCAAAATCAGCAACTATTTTAGAAGTAGCAACAGAATCTGCGCCCCATACTAAAATATTAGTATCTTTTAATTCAACACCAGTAAGTTGTGCATTAGTTAATGCGATTGTTGCTAAAGTATTTTTAACAACTTGAACTTTTGCGTCTTTAGCACGAGCCATTTTTCTCAAATTTTCAAGTTTAGAAACGCCTAAGCCTCTGTAATCACAGAAGATTACACTTTGAGCTTCCTTGAATTCATTTGAAAGTACTTCAATAATTTCAGCTTTTTGTGTTTTTGTCATAGAATATCTCCTTTCCAGACAACACTTCAACAGGCATGTTAACTATTAATTAACATATTAAGCTTTCGCTCCTATATCTTCAGTCCATAAAATGCAGTTACCAAAGTAGTAACTTGAAAGTGCTTTACGAATAAAGCACTAAAAATCACTGATTACTTAATATCCATCAATTGTAAAACATCAAGTTTTACAGCAGGACTCATTGTTAAACTTAGCGCACAACTTTTAATATAACGCCCTTTAGCAGATGCAGGTTTGTGTCTATTGATAGCTTTAACAAAAGATGCTAAATTTTCTGCTATTTTATCTGCATCAAAACTTGCTTTGCCGATGCCTGCATGTATATTTCCTTTTTTATCAACACGGAAATTTACTTGACCACCCTTTACATTCTTAACAGCCGTTGCAACATCTGGAGTTACAGTACCTGTTTTAGGGTTAGGCATCATACCTTTTGGCCCTAGAATACGACCTATTTGACCAACAAGTCCCATACAGTCAGGTGCAGCAACAACTATATCAAAGTTGAAAATACCATCTTTGATTTGCTGTACTAAATCATCAGTACCAACAATGTCAGCACCGGCAGCTTTAGCTTCATCAGCTTTAACGCCTTTAGCAAAAACTGCAACACGAACTGTTTTACCTGTACCGTGAGGTAGTACTATTGCACCACGAATCATCTGGTCAGCATGTCTTGGATCTACATTCAAGTTTAATGCAACTTCAACTGTTTCATCAAACTTTGCGCTTACTAAGCTTTTTACAAGGGTAGATGCTTCATCCATGCTGTATGCTTTAGTTATATCTATTTTCTCTATTAATTGTTTATATCTTTTGCTCATTGTCAAATTCTCCTATGTAATTCTGCCACAAAATTTTATATCATTGTGGTCGATGATATGTTTAGATATTAATACCCAAAAGGGGTATCTAGTCTACTATTTCGATACCTATTGAACGTGCAGAACCTGCGATTGTATTTGCAGCAGCTTCTCTATCATCTGTATTTAAATCTTCGATTTTTCTATTTACAACTTCCATTAACTGCGCACGAGTAATCTTTGCAACTTTGTTTTTAAGAGGATTACTTGAACCGCCTTTAAGTCCTGCTGCATGCATTAATAGTGCAGATGCCGGTGGCTGCTTTACAATAAAAGTAAAACTTTTATCAGTATAAACAGTAATTACAACAGGAACTTTAAATCCCATCTTATCTTTTGTTTTTTCATTGAACGCTTTAGTGAATTCCATGATGTTAACACCACGTTGTCCTAGAGCTGGTCCAACTGGTGGTGCAGGTGTTGCTTTGCCAGCTTCGATTTGTAGCTTGATGTAGCCCATTATTTTTTTTGCCATCTTTTTTTCCTTTTTATTATTTTACTTAACGCAATCTGAACAAAACTAGCGAAAGCGATTCTGTCAAAGACAGAAAGTTTCTTTAGTAAAGTCCAGCTTGCTACGCTAACGCTAAGTTTTCTTCAGCAGAATGCTCGCGCGACTAGTCGCTTTAAGCTACGCTAACATTAAACTTTTATAAAAAATCTAATGTTAGCGTAGCTTATTGCTAATTAAATTATCTTTTCAACTTGAGTGTAAGAGATATCAACCGGAGTTGCTCTTCCAAAAATTGAAACGTTAAGTTTTAGAGTTCCATGCTCTAAATCATACTCATCCACCGTTGCCGTAAAGTTTGCAAACGGACCATCCGTAATACGCACAGTTTCACCGCTGTCAAAAAATACTTTTGGCTTAGGTGCTGCACGATTTTGAACGCGATCCAAGATTACATTTATATCATGCTCGCTTAGCGGTGTAGGCGTATTTGCCTCACCGATAAATCCAGACACTTTTGGTACAGTCTGGATGAGATGTTGTATCTCGGTATTTAAATCTATTCTTGCAAATACGTAGCCTGAGTAAAGCGATCTCTCAGTTATTTTTTTCTTACCGTCTTTAACTTCAATAACATCTTCTGTTGGAACTATAACATCAGTTATTCTGTCTTGTAATCTCATCTCTTCTATCATATTTAAAATTGCTAAACGAACTGTTCTTTCATTTCCATATGTTTGTATAGAGTACCACTGATGATTACTTTTTTTCTTCTCCATTGCTACCCCTTAACCTAAGATTGCCGACACAACTGATGACATAACCAAATCAACGAGAGCTAAAAAAGCAGCTATCGCCGTTACAACGATAATAACTGAGATGTAAGCTTGTTTAACCTGACCTTTGGTAGGAAATATAACTTTACTTAGTTCTAATCTTGCATTTTTAATATGTATACCTAAATTCATTTAACTTTCCTAATAGTCATTAATTACAGATAAAGCCCTAAAGCTTTACAAATAATTAATGTGGCAGGCGTAGAGAGATTCGAACTCCCAACACCCGGATTTGGAATCCGGTGCTCTAACCGTTGGAGCTACACGCCTATTTTAAAACAATAAAGCCAAGTCAAAAGACTTAAGCTTAAATTGCAACTATATTAGAGTTTCATCTCTTTGTGAACAGTATGCTCACGACAAAACTTACAATATTTCTTTACTGAAAATTTTTCAGTGTGAGTTTTTTTATTTTTAGTTGTGTGATAGTTACGACGAGTACACTTTTCACATCCTAAATGTATTGCTTCTCTCATGTTATTAACCTTATTAAAGGATTAATGCAAATTCGCAAAAGCGAATTATGCAAGAATCTCAGCTACAACACCAGCACCAACAGTACGTCCACCCTCACGGATAGCGAACTTAGTACCTTTTTCCATAGCGATTGGGTGAATTAATTCAACAGTTATACTTACGTTATCACCTGGCATAACCATCTCTGTACCTTCAGGTAATGAAATAGCACCAGTAACATCTGTTGTACGAACATAGAATTGTGGACGGTAATTTGTAAAGAATGGAGTATGACGACCACCTTCATCTTTACTTAGTACATAAATCTCAGCTGTAAATTTAGTGTGAGGATTGATTGTGCCCGGCTTACAAAGAACTTGACCACGCTCAACATCATCTTTACCGATACCACGAACAAGAACACCACAGTTATCTCCTGCTAAACCTTGATCCATCTCTTTACGAAACATCTCAATACCAGTAACAGTAGTTTTTTGAGTATCACGAATACCTACGATTTCAATTGCATCACCGATTTTAATTGTACCACGCTCAATACGACCTGTTACAACTGTACCACGACCTGAAATTGAGAAAACATCTTCAACCGGCATTAAGAAATCTCTGTCAACTTCACGAACCGGTTGTGGAATAAACTCATCTACAGTTTTCATTAGTTGCTGAATCTTAGCAGACCATGGTCCAAGAGTACCAGTTTTAGCTTCAGCAAGAGCCAAAGTAGCAGAACCTGCAGTAATTGGAGTATCCTCACCTGGGAAATCATACATGTCAAGAAGTTCACGGATTTCCATCTCAACTAATTCTAATAACTCTTCATCGTCAACCATATCTTCTTTGTTCATGAAAACAACCATGGCAGGAACACCAATTTGTCTAGAAAGAAGAATATGCTCACGAGTTTGTGGCATCGGACCATCAGCTGCTGAAACAACTAAAATAGCACCATCCATTTGTGCAGCACCAGTAATCATATTTTTAACATAATCCGCGTGACCTGGACAGTCAACGTGTGCATAGTGACGATTATTTGTTTCGTACTCAACGTGTGAAGTAGAGATAGTGATACCACGCTCACGCTCTTCAGGAGCATTATCGATTGCATCGTAATCCATCATTTTTGCACCGTTTGTTACTGCCAATACTGCCGTAATTGCCGCTGTTAATGTAGTTTTACCATGATCTACGTGACCAATAGTACCAATATTACAGTGTGGTTTATTACGCGCAAACTTTTCTTTTGCCATAGTGTCCTCCGACTTAATTTGTGAATAGAAATGGAATTGTACCCAAAAATTATTCAATTATTGCTTAAATTTTGCCTATACTTTATCCGATGGAGCTCACGAGCGGATTTGAACCGCCGACCTCTTCCTTACCAAGGAAGTGCTCTACCCCTGAGCCACGAGAGCAGAGTAAAAGTATGGTAAAAATAACAAGCAATAATTGCATAATTTTTTAAAAATTTTAAATATCAGATTTTTTTGTGTAGATAGCTATGTAAATATTTACAAATATAAACAATTAGTTTAATATGAAGTAGGTTGAACTTGTACTTCAGCTTCCAGAATGTTTCAATGGAGCGGGTGAAGGGACTCGAACCCTCGACCCTCAGCTTGGAAGGCTGACGCTCTAGCCAACTGAGCTACGCCCGCATGTGCCATTGAAATGGTGGTGAGAAGAGGAGTCGAACCTCTGAACCCGTAGGGAGCGGATTTACAGTCCGCCGTCGTTGGCCACTTGACTATCTCACCATCTATACAATTTAATGTTTTATCTGGTCTAACACTGTTTCTAATATTCTCGCATTCAATGGTGCCGACACGAGGATTCGAACCCCGGGCCTGCTGATTACAAATCAGCTGCTCTAGCCAACTGAGCTATGTCGGCATCGAATTTGAGCCAGAATTATAGTGCAATATATATCCAATGTCAAGAGTTTTTGAGCAAAAAATTATAATATTTAACTCTTTATGTAAAATCAGCTATTATTTGCCTCTAATTTATTGATTTTCCCCATATTTTAAAGGTGTGTTCACATGTTAAAGATACTATTTTCCCCTGCCGAGGGCAAAAAAAGCGGTGGTAATGAAGCAAAAAAAGAGCTCTTTGGTTCCAACAGTGCTAGAGAAGGCATACTAAGCGAGTACAACGCCATACTTAAAAGAGGCGATGAGAATGAGATAAAAGAGCTTTTCGGATTTAAAAAATCTAGCGACTGCAGTCCATATATAAATAACATCTTCGACTCGCTTCTTATGTGCGCAATCGAGCGATATGACGGCGTGGCTTACGACTATCTCGATTTTTACTCACTTGAAGCAAAAGCCAAAGAGTACGCAAAATCAAATACCATTATTTTTTCAAACCTTTACGGACCATTGCTCGGCGGAGATACAATAGCAAACTACAAAGTAAAACAGGGGAATAACATCGGCAGTTTTGTGCCTGATAGGTTCTACAAGGATAGATTTTCATATCAATTAAATTTATATCTTGCAAATAGTGAGATTTTGGATTTGCGCGCGGGATACTACGACAAGTTTTATGAAATCAAAAAGCCATACACGACTCTTAAATTTTTAAAAGATGGCAAAACTATAAGCCACTGGGCAAAGGCTTACAGAGGCTTGGTGCTTGGAACTGTTGCACAAAATGGCATAAACTCGATGAGTGAGTTTATGGCGCTGGAGATAAAGGGTTTGAGTGTTGCGGAAATTAAAGTTATAAAGAATAAAACAGAAATTATCTACAATATTATTAACTAACTACTCACTAAAACTTAATTCGTTTAAGTCTAAGTGAGTTTGAAATTACGGAAACTGAACTAAAACTCATTGCCGCCGCTGCTATCATAGGCGAGAGCAATATTCCAAAAAATGGATAGAGTAATCCCGCAGCGATTGGTATTCCTACAGAATTGTAAAAGAAAGCAAAAAATAGATTTTGCCTGATATTTCGCATTGTCGCTCTGCTTAACACTCTTGCTCTGACTATGCCTCTTAAATCGCCTTTTACCAAGGTAACACCGGCACTCTCCATCGCAACATCAGTTCCTGTTCCCATGGCAATGCCAACATGTGCAAGAGCAAGTGCAGGTGCATCGTTTATACCGTCACCTGCCATAGCAACTATTCGTCCCTTTGCCTGAAACTCTTTAATTATCTCTGCTTTTTGCTCAGGCAACACCTCAGCATGTACTTCATCTATGCCAAGTTTTCTTGCAACAATTTCTGCCGTGGTTCGGCTGTCGCCCGTTAGCATCACTACTTTTATGCCTTGTGCATGTAAATTATTAATAGCTTCTGCCGTGCTCTCTTTGATAGGGTCGGTAATGGCGATGAAACCGACTGCTGTTGAGTCAACGGCAACTAACATAACAATTTTGCCATCAGAGCGTTCTATATCTGCTTTTTTTGACAATTCAAGTGCGTTTATATTTAAACTTTCAAACAGTTTTAAATTACCGACTGCAACTGTCTGCCCATCAACTTCGCCTATTATTCCCATGCCGCTTATAGATTTGAAATTATCAGATTTAACCAACTCTACTTCTCTATCTTTTGCACCGTTTACAATAGCTTCTGAGAGCGGATGCTCACTCGCTCTCTCCAAACTAGCGACCAAACGTAAGAGTTCATTTTCACTAAATCCATCTTCTACATGTACATTTACCAGTTTAGGTTTTCCCTCTGTCAATGTTCCTGTTTTATCGACTACTAGAGTATCAACTTTTTCCATTATTTCTAAAACTTCGGCATTTTTGATTAATACTCCGCTCGTAGCACCTCGTCCTGTTGCTACCATTATAGAGATTGGCGTAGCAAGACCAAGTGCGCACGGACAGGCAATAATAAGTACAGAAACGGCACTGACGACAGCATACGCCAAACGAGGCTCTGGACCCCATATCCACCAAACAAAAAACGATATTATGCTGATACCGATAACAGCCGGAACAAAATATCCAGATACGACATCAGCCAGTTTTTGTATAGGTGCTCGGGAACGTTGTGCCTTCGAGACCATATCTATAATTTGTGAAAGCAGCGTGTCTGCGCCGATCTTTTGGGTTCTCATAAGCAGACTTCCGTTAGCATTAATCGTAGCACCTATAACTCTCTCACCTGCAAACTTTTTTACCGCAATCGGCTCACCCGTAATCATTGACTCATCTACACTGCTTTGCCCCTCAATAACCGTTCCGTCAATCGGGATTTTCTCGCCGGGACGAACACGCAAAATATCTCCGACTTGAACATTTTCCAGCGCTATGTCCTCTTCATTGCCGTTTTTTCTGACTATTCGTGCCGTGTTAGGAGCAAGCTCTAGCAAAAGTCTGATTGCTGCGTTGGTTTGAGAGCGAGCGCGCAATTCAAGAACCTGTCCTAAGAGCACAAGCGTTGTAATTACCGCTGCCGCTTCAAAATATACATGAACCATACCATCACTCATCTGCATCATAGGCGGAAAAATATGCGGAACAGACAAGGCGACCAAACTATAAGCCCAAGCAATGAACACACCTATGGCAATCAGCGTAAACATGTTTAAATTCATTGTTTGCAGAGATTTGTAACCTCGGACAAAAAATGGCCAGCCACCCCAAAAAACAACAGGTGTGGCTAGTAAAAACTCTATCCATTGAACTATCTTCATGCTTAATGAACTCGGCAATAATGAAGGCAGTAAGTCTGCAATCATTGCTAAAGCAAACACCGGAATAGAAAGAGCCGTACTAACCCAAAAACGACGGCTCATTTCTATCAATTCTTCATTTTTTTCTTCTACCACTTTTGCAACAACCGGTTCAAGCGCCATTCCGCATTTAGGACAGCTTCCTGGATGGTCTTGAACTATTTCAGGATGCATAGGACATGTGTATTTTGTCGCATTTTCCTCTTTTATGTAAGACGCCTGTGTGTTTATGGAGCAGAGATTTTCATTAGTGCAGATTGGTTCTCTATCCGTTACAAGAGTATCAGAACTCTCTTTTTTTAGATAATCTTCCGGATGAGCCTTAAATTTGACAAAACAGTGCTCAGAGCAAAATCGGTAATCCTCATTTTTATAGCGGTATAAATATTTAGAATCAATTGATACATTCATCCCGCAAACAGGGTCTTTTAGTTCTCCAGTTTTTATTTCTATTTTCAGGCTCATATCTCTACCATCCTTATTGATAAAATAGATATTACGTATTTTCTCCATCTTCTAAATCTTTAAAGTTTGACCTTCTCTTATCAAGCTCTTTTCTATAAGTTTCATAATCGCCAAAATGAAAAAATTTATCATATCTTGAGTGCATGTCAATTTGCGGTTTTGAATGTTTTATGGGACACCAAAACTGCTCACTTCTTGCTGCAATCTCCCTTGTATAGCCTATTACACCATTGAAATATTCACAGTACCAGCAGTTTATCTTCTCAACTCTGTCTAGATAAAAAAGATTGTATCTATCCATAATTATATAATCTTTCCTTTTTACTTTTGGTATTTTAAATATCGGAAAACAAACCACTTGATAGATAGTGACAAAAATATCTGCTATGAGTGCCGGTATCATCATAGACCAGATGAATGGTATTGTTAAAATTACTAAAACAGGAAAAGAGGATAGGTATTTTATAGAGCTTACTATTTTTGCTCTGCCCTCTTTTATAACGCTCTCTTCAAATTTAACTTTTTTATCTTCAAGTGTGTAAAAAAACTCATCCTGCTTCTTTTTGAGTTCATCCATTAACTCATTTTCGAGAGTTTTCATTTGTTGTACTATCTCATCAATTCTGCTATCCATTAAAACTCTCCGATTTATATTTTTTAGAGTATAGCACTATTTTCTCAATTGCCTTACCAGAAAAATAGTGTAGAATTCTACTTAAACAAACAAAAGGTTCATTTTGGAAGATTCACAAGGGTACAAAAATAAAAAAGCATATTTTGAGAAGATAATCACTCTCTATGGCAGAAATGTCGCTATAGAGGTTTTGCAGGACGAGAGTATCGAAATACACAAAATTCACATGTCAAACTCAAACAAGTCTGACGGCGCCGTAGAGACTATACTTAATCTTGCTAAAAAAAGAGGCATTGAGGTAACTTACCACGATAAAAATGCACTTAGCAGAATAAGCAAAAATGCCAAGCAGGACCAAGGAGTGGCAATTGACATCATCGCAAACTCCTACCAAAATGCCAATACAATAAAAAATTTAAAAAGTTTCAAACTCTTAGCACTTGATGGCATCCAAAATCCACAAAACCTCGGAATGATTATCCGCTCATGCGCAGGGGGCTATGTCGATGGTATAATTCTTCCTAAAAAAAGCAGCGCAAAAATCTCT
>JAURYA010000131.1 GCA_030654155.1 Sulfurimonas sp.
ATTTTAGCGGTTGAAAAAGAAAAAGAAGAGGATATAAAATCTATAAACTTCGGTATCGCAATGCACTACATGCTTGAGATGCTGGGTGAGTTTACCTCGGTCGTGCCTGACGCGAAAGAGCAGCATATAAAAAGCGCAAAAGATATGATGATAAACAAATATGGACACGCTCTAGAAGATGAAGAGATAGAAGATATACAAAACAGGGTAAAAATGCTCTTGCATAATGAGGAGTTTATCCATTTAATAAGCGGTGAATGTTATAGAGAAAAGGCGCTTAGGCATAAAAATAATCTCAAATATATTGACCTTCTCATAAAGAGTGAGAACCAATGGATTGTTATTGACTACAAGAGCGCGCTATCGCACTCCGCAGAGCATTTAGTTCAGGTAAATTCGTATGTCAATGCAATAAAAGAGATAACGGGAAATGAAGCTGATGGGTATATCTGTTATCTATTAAAAGATAGTATAAAAATTAATAAGCTATAAACTCTAACCAGATATAAAGTTTTTTATATTTATAATAGTCAGAGGCTGAAATAGCGCAGAGAGTTAAAACTTAGGATGGTGGATGGTTAAAAAATATTTGATTTTTCTTTTTTTAATTTCCATAGGCAATCTGTTTGCTCAGGGTAAGACTGCTCAGCGTGTCGAACTGCCGTTTTTGGTTGTAGATGAGTCTATGGTCGCGCCCGTAAAAGAGAGAGTTCTATCTAAAGCTCAAGAGTATTTAGGGACACCGTACGGGTTTGGCAATAAAGATTCATCATTGACTGATTGCTCAGGGTTTACGCAGCAGGTTTTTAAAGAGTTCGGTGTATCGCTTCCGAGGTCCGCAGCAGAACAGTCCAAGTATGGCTCAGTGGTTGATATTGATGATTTAAAAGTGGGAGATCTGCTTTTTTATAAAACTTACAAAAAAGAGCCTTCTCATGTTGCTATTTATGCCGGAGATGGACAGATGATTCACGCTTCGTTCAGAAATAGACGGGTTCAATATGATGCAATAGATAAAGCCTATTATAAAAAACGTTTCATATATGCAAAACGGCTTACTATAGATGACCCAAAAGATGATCAAAAAGATGACCAAAATTTGTCAAGCGATTAGGTGTTTAAAAAATTCAACCCTGTTTCTGCCAAGTTCTTTAGCACTGTATAGCGCCTCATCCGCCTCTGCAAAGATAGATGGATAGTTGTTGTGCTCATCTCTTAGATTGCTAATACCGATACTTGCAGTAACTTTTATAATTTGATTTTCAAATTCCACCGGTTCTTGCGCAATTATTTTTCGTATATCATCTGCAATGCTTATTGATGTTTGCAGGTCTGTTTCAGGCAGGATAATTACTATCTCTTCACCGCCGTAGCGCCCTACAAAGTCAGTTTCCCTTTGAGCGTTTTTAATTCTGCTGCTTATTTGTCTTAACACTTCATCGCCGGCCATGTGACCGTATGTGTCGTTGATGTTTTTGAAATGATCCAAATCAATAATCATAATAGAGAGCTCTTTATCGTACCGCTTTGCCCTCTTAAACTCTATATCAAGCGTTTCTTCAAGGTGCCGTCTGTTCCATAACCCCGTCAGAGAGTCAGTTTGACTTAGCAGTTCTATCTCTTTTGTTCGCTCTTTAACCAGACATTCCAAACGCTCCTTTTCCGTTCTTGATTGTTCAATTGCCGAGTAGTAAAGTAACCTAGAAGTAAGAAGTGCAAAGAGAAGCGCAATCGTAGCCGTCACGGCAGCTGTGGTAAATAACTGCTTTTCATGGCTCAAATAAGTTGACGCATCAATTAAAAGCATCAGTTTCATTCTTGAGTTGCCTTTGTTTATATGAGAGTCAGTAATGGCAAGGTATGTTAATTTACCATTAAGCATTGTCATGCCGGATGTTTGAAGATTATTATTGTAATCCAGAGCTGTTCCGATTAAATTTTTATCACTGCTTATATATACATTTTGCTTTTCATCAATAATTGAAATTTGTTTAATATTTTTTGTAGAGTTGACATATGCATGTAAAAAATCATTTATATTGGTTTTAGTTAGTATCGCAAGACTGTTTGTGATAGAGCCATTGATTGATTTTAGCAAGTTTTGTATGTCAACTTGTCTTCTAAGAATTGAGAAATTATCTTTTAAGCCTTTTTTTAAAGTGTATTCAGAGATGTCAACTGAGAGATCAATAATCCCGACAAGCTGATCTTGCAGATATATAGGATAGTAAATTGACATAACATCTACAAAATCACGCACTTCAAAAAAGAAAGTACCTAACTGGCGATCTCCTTGCATCGTTTCAACGAAACTCTTAGAAGACAGAACTTCTCCTATCTCTTCTTTAAACATTGAATTTCTGATTGTGCCATCCGGTTCCAAATATCTAAATTCAAAAATTTCTAGTCCAAAAGAGACGTCATTAACAAGTTTTTGAAGATTCATAGTTGATTTAATATCATCAAATCGCTCTATTGCTGAAGAAACCGAGCTTGCTATATTTAATGAATTGCTTTGCATCTGCATTAAGAGAAGATTTTTTTGTGTTTTATAGTTGTAGTAAGATAAGTATGCTATCACTAACACCAAAAAGAAAAGGATGATTGGCACAGCATATTTTTTAATTAAAAACAAAGTTAATTACCTGCAGCATTTGGATCGGCTTTTTTGTAGCTATTATATGCTTTGTTAAAGTCGTGGTATGAATTATTCCATCGTTTAGTATGGCAACTAGCGCAAATATCTTTTAGCACTTGCAAATTACCCGCTCCGGCAAGAAAGCCTCCACCCGTAAATCCCTTAGCATCATTTTTGGTTTTATCTTTTGCTAACTCTATATGAACACTTCCAGGACCGTGGCACCCTTCACATTGAACATTTGAGAGGCGCGGAGTTTTTTCCATATCAACAAAACCGCTCGGTATACGATGCCCTGTAGAATGGCATGTTAAACAGTGAGAGTTTTTTTCATTTTTTGAAGGTATCAAGCTCTCCATTGCATGATCATGAGGATCATTTTTTCTTCCAACAAAAAAGTTTCTATGACATAAACGACACTTTGAATTACCTACATAGTTGTATTCACCGGAGTTAATCGCATCATTATACAATTTATCACCCATGGCTTTTTTTAGCGGAATCTCAGGCATCGGAGATGCTAACTCGTCAACGACTCTCTGATTTTCAGTTGCAAACATAGTTAACGCAAAAAGCGATAAAATTGCAAATACTTTTAAAATAGAAATTGAATGTTTTTGCATCTCGTTCATTAATCCACTTCTGTTAAAACTTATTATAGACCCGATTGTAACATACAAATTCTCTTAATTTTATTAACATAAATCAATAATATAAGTAGAGCCACAGACAAACCTTAAAAAAACCATAAATTAAGCTATTTATAAGCAAAAGAAGATATACTTTCGCCAATTAAACAAGCATTTTATATGTGATGTTAAGAAAATTACTTGAAAGGTTCAAGAATGAAATTTACGAAAATTGCAACTCCTGAACAAATCGATCAAAAATGGGTTTTGATTGATGCTGAAGGTAAAACTTTTGGTCGTATTATTACTGAAGTAGCAACTATACTTCGCGGTAAAAATAAGCCATGTTTTACTCCAAATATTGACTGTGGTGACTTTGTTGTTATCGTTAATGCTTCTAAAGCAAAATTTAACGGTCTCGGTAAAATTGCTAACAAAGAGTATTTTTCATACTCTGGTTACTTCGGAAGTGTTAAAAGCACAAAAATGACTGAGCTTTTAGCTAAAAATCCTGAGAAGCTTTACAAATTAGCTACTCGCGGTATGCTTCCTAAAACTAAGCTTGGTGCTAAAATGATTAAAAAATTAAAAATATATGCAGGTGCTGAACATCCTCACTCTGCACAACTTGCTAAGTAAGGATTGACATATGGCAAAAATATACGCAACAGGTCGTCGTAAAGCATCAATAGCAAAAGTATGGTTAACTCCAGGAACGGGCAATATGACTATCAACGGTCTTTCATTAGACGCATGGTTAGGTGGATTGGAAGCTAAAAAGCTTCGTGTTAAACAACCGCTTGCTTTAACAAAACAAGATACATCTGTTGACATTACAGCTACTACTTTAGGTGGTGGTTTCGGTGGTCAAGCAGACGCACTTCGTCATGGTATTTCTCGTGCTTTAGTTGCTTTTAACCCAGCGTTAAAAGCTATACTAAAACCTGAGGGCATGATGACTCGTGATTCACGTATTGTTGAACGTAAAAAACCAGGCAAGCGCAAAGCTCGTCGTTCTCGTCAGTTTTCTAAGCGTTAATCGCTACAAAAACTTTTTTTCAGTGCTTTATGCACTGTTAAAACTTCTCTAAATTTCTCATTAACAATTCACTACATCTAACTTTGGTATAATCACTCAAAAAAAAGAGTAATTTTGCGCTACCTAATATTTCTGTTTTTATCAATAAACCTTTTTGCATCAACACTTCATCTGGCAACTTCTGCTAATCCATCAAGATTAAATCCTATTTTAGCCACGGACTCAAGTTCATCTGAGATTACCGGTTTTTTATTTAACGGACTCCTCAAGTATGACAAGGATTTATCGACAATTGTCGGTGATTTGGCGCAAGAGTTCTATTTTGAAGATGAGAAGACCCTGCTCTTTAAACTTCGTAAAAATGTGAAGTGGCATGACGGTAAAAAATTTAGCGCCAAAGATGTGCTTTTTACCTACAATGTGCTTATATCATCAAAAATAAGCTCACCGTACAGTGCAAATTTTAGATTTGTACAAGGTGTAGAAATCGTTGATGAGTTTACTGTAAAAGTCAGATATAAAGAGCCATATTTTAAGGCGCTGGAGACTTGGATGATGGGCATTTTGCCTGAGCACATTTTAAGAGATGAGCAAAATTTGATGAACTCATCATTTAACACAAATCCAATAGGAACAGGCGCATATAAACTTGAGCAGTTGGAATATTCAAAAAATATTATACTTGCCGCTTTTGATGACTACTTTGAGGGCAGAGCAAAGATAGATAAAATATCTTTTCATGTTATTGCAGACCCGATGACACGCTTTTTGATGTTAAAATCAGGCGCGCTTGATGTTGGAAACATCGAACCGATGCAGTATGAGAGACAATTAAATGATGACTTTTTTAAAAAGTTTAATATTTATGAAAATATTTCGCAATCATACAGTTATCTAGGATTTAATTTACGTCTTGAGAAGTTTAAAAACCCAAAAGTAAGGGAGGCTCTCTCTTTGGCGATAAACAGGCAAGAGCTAGTTGATATTCTTTTTTTTAACCATGCAAAAGTTTGCAGCGGACCTTTTCTTCCCGGAACAAAAGCATTCAATGAAAATGTTAAAGCACCTCTTTTAGATATAAAAAAAGCAAAGAAACTTTTAAAAGAAGCCGGATATGATGAAAATAATCCCTTTACTTTTGAAATTGCAACATCAAATTCTAGTGAACTTAGACCCTACGCTGCCCAGATACTGCAGC
The DNA here is from genome assembly GCA_030654155.1 of Sulfurimonas sp. Lineage (GTDB taxonomy): Bacteria > Campylobacterota > Campylobacteria > Campylobacterales > Sulfurimonadaceae > Sulfurimonas. Next base: position 5,505 of record JAURYA010000131.1, read on the forward strand.
ACCAACTTAAAAAAGCTGGCGTAGTTGTCACTTTGAGAGTTATGGAGTGGCAGGCGTTTTTAAATATGGTAGTTTTCCCCCGCAAATTTGACAGCGTGTTGCTTGGATGGGGGCTTTCTCCTACCCCAGACCCATATATGTTTTGGCATAGCGACAGTGACAAACAGGGCGGGTTTAATCTCGTAGGCTATCATAATCCTAAAATAAACAAGATGATTGAAGAGTCCCAAAGTATGATAGACAATGAGAAGTTAAATGCTTCATGGAGAGAGATGTTTAAAATAATTACAGATGAAAATCCATATCTTTTTTTATATATTCCAAACTCAATTACAACGGTTGGCAAAGATATAAAAAACATTGAACCGGCTCCTATTGGAATCTGGCACAACTACATAAAATGGGAGAAATAGTTTGATAATTTTGTTTGATTTGGATGGCACACTCATAGACTCAACCGAGGCAATTTTAGAGTCGTTTCATCACTCTTTTGACGTGCATAAATATCCTAAGCAAAATGATGAAGAGATAAAAGCTCTTATCGGTTATCCGCTTGACATCATGTATGAAAATTTAGGGGTAGGCAGAGATCTGATTTGTGATTTTGTAGCAACATATAAAGAGCATTACCGCGATATTTCAACGCAAAAAACCATCCTTTTAAAAAATGCAAGAGAGGCAGTTTTGCTTGCTAAAGAGTTTGCCGTATTGGGGATAGTTACCACAAAAACAGGTCGCTATTCTAGGGTGTTAATGGAGCATTTTGGCCTAATGGAGCATTTTGAAGTTTTAATAGGCAGAGAAGATGTTGAGAACCCAAAACCGCACGAGGAGCCGATACTAAAAGCTCTGGAAAAATTGGACACACAAAATAGAGAAATATGGATGATTGGAGATACCAAACTGGATTTGATTGCTGCAACAAATGCCAATGTAAATTCCATAGCGGTTTTGAGCGGTTATGATGACCTGGAAACATTAAAAAAGTTTACAAATGTTATATTAAATGATGCGCTCGAAGCAGCCTTATATTTGCAAAATAGGAAAAAACAACACACTTTTCTTACTTCTTAAAAAAGAGCAAACTATCAAGCTATATTTAAGAGCAACTTGTCTAAAATAAGGGGCAAAATAGAATTATGGTTTATATATATTAATTAAAAGGGAGAGTTTATGCTAGAGATTAGATGGCATAGCCGTGCCGGACAAGGTGCCGTTACAGGAGCTAAAGGTTTGGCAGATGTTATTTCTACTACCGGTAAGCATGTACAAGCGTTTGCATTTTATGGATCTGCAAAACGCGGAGCTGCAATGACAGCGTACAACCGTGTAGATAATAAAGTTATTATGAATCATGAAAAATATATGGAACCTGATTATGTTTTAGTAATTGACCCCGCGTTAGTTTTTACGAGCGATGTTACTATAAACCACAAAGAAAGTACCAAATACATTATTACAACACATATGAGTACAGATGAACTGGTTAAAGCTCAGCCTAAGCTTGAGGGTAAAAAAGTTTATACTGTTGATTGTATCACCATTGCGAATGAGACTATCGGTCGTCCGATTCCAAATACGCCGATGCTTGGCGCATTTATGAAAATTTCCGGCATGTATGAGATGGACTTTTTTAAAGAGAGTATGAAGAGAGTTCTTGGAAAATTACCACAAAAGATTATCGACGCGAATATGTTTGCGATTCAGCGCGCATACGATGAAGTAAAGTAAGGAACTGGTTATGGCAAAAAAAGGATGGGATGAGTTTGAAATCGGAGCTATGCTTCGTACTTTTGACGGAAAAATAGACAATATTGCAGCAACTCAGCAGGAGGATCGTGCGTATTCACAAAGCAGTTCTTATACAGCAAGTGTTGCCGACTGGAGGCTTATTAAGCCTGTGTTCAATAAAGACTACTGTATTGATTGTCAATTTTGTTGGATATATTGTCCGGATGTTTCGATTATATCAAGAGACAAAAAGCTTATTGGTGTAGATATGGATCACTGTAAGGGCTGTGGTATATGCGTTGAGGTTTGTCCTACAAACCCTAAATCACTCTTAATGTTCTCAGAGCAGGCAGATGAAGAGTCAGTAATCGCAAACTGGCCTAAAAAAGATGAGGAGGAAGCATAATGGCATTTGATAAAATGGAATTAAAAGATATTGAAGTATGGGATGGCAACTTTGCTGCTGCTCAGGCAATGAGACAATCTCAGGTTGATGTTGTTGCGGCATATCCTATTACGCCATCAACTCCTATCGTTGAAGGTTATGCAAAGTTTTTAGCGGATGGTTATATTGAGGGTGAGTTCGTAATGGTTGAGTCTGAACATGCGGCGATGAGCGCATGTATCGGTGCAGCTGCTGCCGGAGGACGTGTTGCAACTGCTACATCTTCTCAAGGTCTTGCTCTTATGTCTGAAACACTTTATCAAGCTTCAGGTATGAGACTTCCAATCGTTTTAAATCTTGTAAACCGTGCTTTAGCTTCTCCATTAAACGTTAACGGCGACCATTCAGACATGTATATGATTCGCGATAGCGGTTGGATTCAGTTTGATGCGTTCTGCCCACAAGAAGCATATGATTTAAATTTAATAGCATTTAGGGTTAGTGAAGACCATGACATTAGGCTTCCGGCAATTGTAAATCAAGATGGATTTATGACTTCTCATACCGCGCAGGGTGTTCACACTCTAAGCGATGATGTAGCTTATGGCTTTGTAGGCGAATATAAGCCTATGAACGATATGCTTGATTTTGAACATCCGGTAACTCACGGTGTACAAACTGAAGAAGATTGGCATTTTGAGCACAAAGCTCGCCAACATAATGATTTAATGACTAAAGTTATGCCAAAAATAGAGTCGGTATTTAAAGATTTTGAAAAATTAACCGGCCGTAAATATAATCCTGTAGAAAAGTATGATATGGATGATGCAGATGTATGCGTTGTCTGTTTGGGTACTTCAGTTGAAACAGCTCGTGAAGTAGCAACTGAGATGAGAGCAAAAGGGATTAAAGCAGGCGTAGTAGGTTTGCGTGTGATTCGTCCATTCCCATTCTTTGAGATAGCAGCAGCTTTAAAAGATGTAAAAGCAATCGCTGCGCTTGATCGTTCATCTCCAAATGGCGCTGCTGGAATGCTTTTTAATGAGATTTCCGGTGCACTATTTAACACAGATACAAAAGCACTTTTATCTGGCTTTGTATATGGACTAGGTGGTCGTGACTTAACAAAAGCTCACTTGGTTGCACTTTTTAACGAGCTACAAGCAAATGCTGATGCTGGTAAAGTAACTACAAAATTACAACAGTTTATCGGTGTTCGTGGACCGAAACTAGCATTTTTATAAGGAGAAAACCGTGAGTGAAATGAAAAATATAAAAAACTTAAAAGAGTTTTCAACATCAGCTGATCGTTTTGAGGGAGCTAACCTTTTATGTCCAGGTTGTGCACACTCAATTATTGTTCGTGAAGTATTAAACGCAACAAATGATGATTTAATTCTTTCAGCTTCAACTGGATGTTTAGAGGTTTGTACCGCAGTTTATCCATATACTTCATGGGATGCTTCTTGGATTCATATCGGTTTTGAAAATGGTTCAACAGCAGTGGCTGGTGCAGAGACTATGTACAAAGCATTGAAGAAAAAAGGGCGTTTAAAACAGCCTGAGAGAACTCCTAAATTTGTCTCTTTTGCCGGAGACGGTGCGTCTTATGATATCGGTTTTCAATGGATTTCAGGATGTATGGAACGTGGACACAACATGATGCACATTGTATTAGACAACGAAGTGTACGCAAATACCGGAGGTCAGAGATCATCATCTACTCCGATTGGCTCATCCGCAACTACATCGCCAGAAGGCAAAAAGAGTTATGGAGAGAAAATAAATAAAAAAGATATGATGTCTATTATGGCAGCTCACGGCATACCGTATGCTGCTCAAGTCTCTCCAAACAAATGGAAAGATATGGTTAAGAAGATTCAACACGGTTTTGCGGTTGAGGGACCTGTTTTTATTAATGCTGTTTCACCTTGTACAACAGAGTGGAAATTTGATCCTAAAGACACTATGCATATAGCAGATCTTGCGACTGACTCTTTGGTGTTTCCACTATATGAGATAATTAACGGGCAAGAGTTAAACATTACTTATAGACCTAAAAATGTTGTTCCGGTTGAGGAGTATTTAGCTGCTCAGGGGCGTTTTAAACACCTTTTTAAAGATGAGTATAAATACTTAATCAAAGAGTGGCAAGATAGAGTAGATGAAAAATGGGCGTACTTGCAGCGCCGTGAAGAAGCTAGGGTTTAGTAAAGTTCTAGCTTCAGCGCATCTTGCACAAAACAAAACCGCTCGGCGTACTACAGTACGCAGTCGGGCTTAGTTTTGCACAATCTA
>JAURYA010000132.1 GCA_030654155.1 Sulfurimonas sp.
AGAAACAGAGCCGTTATTTTTGCCTAAAACACTCTTTTATTTTAAACGACCGGAAAACAAAGTAACGCTTTTTATATACTCTTGCACTTGTAGCGCGTTTCCGCGAAACACAACCTTATCTGAACGCTTTTGTATCTGATAGTCATACATCGGGTCGTAATACTCTCTTAAAAGGTACTCTACCCACTCTTTGTATCTATCAAACGAGCCGTTTTTCTTCTGCTCTTCTACCGCATTTTCAAAAATATTGCACAACTCTTCATGTCTCTTATTTCCAAGCCGTCTTTGTATCCTGTTCATGGCGCCTTGTATGCTCTCTTGCCATGCACCTAAAACGTCCTCAAAACCGGACATCTCATACATTTTTTGCGCTTCGATGACATACTCGTTTAGCGTTATATCTATCCTCTCTTCTATCGGCGTCTCAAGAACTACAAGAGGAGCCTCGGACATTGCAGATATAAAACTATCCGGCATAAAAACATTGCCGATATGTCTCCCCTCGTCCTCAAAAACAAGATGTTTAAACCCCTCTTCAATCTTTTGAATCAACCCATATGTCAGATTGTTTTCAAAATTTATCTGTGAGGTTTGCGGAGTAATTTTTTGACCAAAAGAGGAACCTCTGTGGTTTGCAAGCCCTTCAAGGTCAATTGCGTTTGGCATCTCTTTTAATTGTATAGTTTTGCCTGAACCTGTTCGTCCGCCGAGGATTATAGGCTTAAAGTGCTGATGGGAATGCTCAAGCTCTCCCATTAAATAGCTTCTAAACGCCTTATATCCGCCCTTCAGTCGCACTATCTCTTTGCCGCTTTGGCGTAGCCACTCTTGTGATATTTTAGAGCGCTGTCCGCCTCTAAAACAGTAGAGAAGCGCATCGGGATTTGCTTCTATAAAGCTAGACCACGCTTGAATACGCTCCTCTTTTATATCTCCGCTTACCAGCCTATGCCCGAGTTCTATCGCCTTAGCATTTCCCTTGTTTTTATAGCAAATACCTACCAGATGTCGCTCTTCATCGCTCATAATAGGAAGATTTACGACGTTTAAAAACGCTCCTTTTACAAACTCTATGGGTGCGCGGACATCGATGAGCGGTGTGTTGTTTAAAACAATTGACTTAAAATCATCATAAAACTCTGACACCTATAAAACCTCTACCAAATGTTTTCCACGTGCCGCTGTCTCGCCGATTGGCTCAAGATTCAGTCCTGCTTGGCGAGCTGATTCATAAAACTCTTCCAAGCCATCTTTTTTGACAAAAACAAGAAGCCCGCCTGAGGTTTGGGCATCACACAGTATCTCTCTTTGTTGTTCTGTCATTTGAGAGATTTTATGACCGTAACTCATAAAGTTTTTGCGAGAGCCGCCCGGTATACAGCCTAAAGCTCTGTATTTTTCAACATTTTGCAAAAGCGGTACTTTATCAAACCATACATTTGCGCTTATCTCGCTTGCCTCGCACACCTCGCTTAAATGCCCCAAAAGACCAAACCCGGTAATATCAGTCATGGTTACAACGCTCTCTAATGTTGCAAAAGTTGCACCTATCTTATTTAGCGTAACCATTGCTTCAATCGCCACATCAATATCGCCCTCTTCAATCTTTTTTTGCTTTTGCGCGGTTGTGAGTATGCCTATGCCGATAGGCTTTGTCAAAAATATAAGACAATCCTCCTGCGCCATAGAGTTTTTCATAAGATATTTATTATCGACTATTCCCGTCACTGCAAGCCCAAAAATTGGCTCAGGCGAGTCAATGGAGTGTCCGCCTGCAAGAGGAATTCCTGCATCTTGACAAACTGCACGACCTCCGTCAATAACCTGACGCGCCACGTCTGAGGAGAGCTTATCAATCGGCCATCCGAAGATAGATATTGCCATAAGAGGACGCCCGCCCATAGCATATATGTCGCTAAGCGCGTTTGTCGCGGCAATTCGTCCGAAAGTAAAAGGGTCATCCACGATAGGCATAAAAAAGTCTGTCGTTGAGAGAACGGATGTGCCATTCTCCAAATCATACGCTGCTGCATCATCTTTATGCTCGTTCCCTACAAGAAGTTGAGGGTAAAGCGGTTGAGAAAGACTGCTTTTTAGTATCTCATCTAATAACATTGGAGAGATTTTACATCCGCATCCAGCACCATGGCTATACTCTGTAAGTTTAATATTTTGCATTATTTCCCTTTATTATGAAGCGCAAGCTCTTTTGCAAGATATTCACCGGTGTAACTACCAGTTTTTTTATGCTCATCTGCAACTTTTTCAGGGCTTCCTTCGGCTATAATCAGACCGCCGCCGCTTCCGCCCTCTGGACCCATATCTATAACATAGTCGGCATTTTTTATCATATCAAGATTATGTTCGATGATAAGCACAGAGTTTCCAAGCTCTACAAACTTATGAAGAACCCCAGTCAGTCTATCCACATCCGCAAAATGAAGTCCTGTTGTCGGCTCATCAAGTATATAGAGAGTTTTGCCTGTGTCTTTACGGCTGAGCTCCTTGCTTAACTTGATTCTTTGAGCCTCGCCGCCTGATAATGTCACGGCATTTTGACCTAGAGTTATATAACCAAGTCCGACATCAACGAGGGTTGAGAGTATCTGATTTATCTTTGGTATCGGTCTGAAAAACTCATAAGCCTCTTCTACGCTCATATTTAGTACATCAGATATATTTTTGCCTTTATAAAAAACCTCTAAAGTCTGCTGGTTATATCTTGTTCCGCGACATGTATCGCACTTCACCATTATATCTGGCAGAAAGTGCATTTCTATCTTGTTTTCGCCCTCACCTTGGCACTTTTCACATCTTCCACCCTTGACATTAAAGCTAAATCTTGAGCTTGTGTAGCCTCTTATTTGCGACTCTTTTGTTTGGGCAAACAGATTTCTTATCTCATCCATTACACCCGTGTATGTTGCGGGGTTTGAGCGTGGCGTGCGCCCGATAGGGCTTTGGTCTAGGTAGATTACTTTATCTACATGTTCGAGTCCGTTTATCTCTACACCGGCTACTTTGTTTACTTTTCTGGCATGGTTTAAAAGCTCTCTTGCTGTGGGAAGAAGTGTTTGAAGCATAAGAGAGCTTTTTCCGCTTCCGCTTACTCCGGTAATACATACAAAATTATTAAGAGGAATTCTTGCACTAAGATTATTGATATTATTTAATGTGACATTTTTTATCTCTATATATTTCTCTTGAGCTCTTCTGTAAAAATACTCTATCTTCTTGCGTCCATAAAGGTAGTCCGCAGTGAGAGTTTTTGCCTTTTTTAGCTTATCCAGAGTTCCTGCAAAAACAACCTCTCCGCCGAACTTTCCGGCACCCTCTCCGATATCCACAATAAAATCGGCATTTTCTATCGTCTCTTTGTCATGCTCAACGACTATAACGCTGTTTCCCTTCTCCTGAAGGCTTCTAAGCGTACGAATTAACTTTAGGGTATCTCTCTCATGAAGTCCGATGCTCGGCTCATCTAAAACATATAAGACGCCCGTTAAACCGCTGCCGATTTGTGAAGCGATGCGGATTCTTTGAGCCTCGCCTCCGCTTATTGTTCTTGCATCTCGACCAAGTGTTATG
>JAURYA010000119.1 GCA_030654155.1 Sulfurimonas sp.
CAATATAAATTTTCTTTTTTTTTGCTAGAATGTTTAAAATTTAATAATTAGGTTAAAGAAAAATGCAAAAAATATACAAATTTGCCGTCTTAGTTCTTCTTTTGATTGGCGGAGCACTCTTTTTATTCAATAATTTTGTAACTAATTATAATGAACAGATAGAAAAAACAAAATATAAAATTGACGGTGTTGAGTTTGCACAAAAAATTCAAAAATTTATATTAAAATTACAAAAACTAAGGGGCTACAGCCAGTTTGACGAGATGCTTACAACTTCGGCAGATTGGGAAACAGTGAAAAACAACGTTAATTTAATTAGAGTTGATGTTAAGAAAGATTTGTTGAATCTTAAGAACTCTAATCTGCTTTACTCAAAGTTTTATGATGATGATTACGAGTATATTATAAAAGAGATAGAAAAATTAATAGAGACTTCTGGAGAGGAGAGGATAGTTTTATATCAAAAATATACTCATATAATTGCACAGTTAAATGAAAAAATGTATAGCATCGGATTTGAATCCAAACTTCTTTTGGAATCAGATAGCGATAAATATTTTTATGTTGAAGCTATGTTGAAACATATACCCAATCTTATTGAAGTAGTAGGTAAAATCAGGGCAAAAACAACAAAAGCAATATTAGACAACTCTACGGATGCCGAGTTGAAATTTTCTATTCAAAACAGCTGTCTTCTTTGTGAAGAGCATTTTGGCTTAATTCATAAAGCTATCAATGAAATTGAGGATAACAGTGAAAAAACAAGACTAGCTACTCTTCTTGCAGGTGTTATGGATGAGGCAAAAAGGATGCAAGAACATGTCAAGGAAACAGTTTTGTCATCTAAGAAAACCGTTAGTGCACTTGATTTTTTTACAGTGGCTACAAATGTTATAGATAAAGCATTCGTGCTCTACAGCACCGACGCCGAATTTTTAAACCAAAAATTAGCCATAAAACTGGAAGAACTTAATAAAACTAAGTTGTATGGGATAATAATAGGCGCATTTGTTGTTCTGTTCATATTCGTAACTATTTTTTCAATGGTAAGAAGCTATATGCTTTATAGCCGCAGTGAAAAAAAGATAAAAAATAATCTGACATCAATTATAAAACTAAAAAATGATTTAGAAAAATGCAAAACAATTGAGGAGATATCATCATCTTCGCTCTATTTTTTCGCCAATAAATTCAACATTGTTCAAGGTGCAATATATCTTTTTAACGAGGAGAACAATAAACTCTATCTAGCATCTTCATATGCAACAAATGAGATGAAGCCCATTGTAGAGCTTGGAGAGGGGATAATAGGCGAAGTTGCCGTCCAAAAGAAATATATCTATACAGAAGTTAGCGATGAGAAAAAAAGATATTTTGCCATTGAGTCCATTACGATAGAGCCGACAAACATATGCACAATTCCGCTTATAAGTTATGATAAAATTTTTGGCGTCTTGCAGCTTGGATTTATCAAAAAAAATGAGATTGTGCATAATGAAGATTTTCAATATTTCATAGATATGATTATCGGTTTCTTGCGCGATGCAAAATATTTAGATACCAACAAAAAATATATAGAACTAATAGATAAATATGTAATTACATCAAAAACAAATACAAAAGGGATTGTTACTGATGTGAGTGATGCCTTTACGAAAATTTCAGGCTATTCAAAAAAAGAGATTATTGGAAAAACACACTCAATCGTTTCGCATCCTGATACACCAAAAGAGTTGTATAAAAATATGTGGGAGACTATACTAGCAGGAAAAATATTTAAAGGTGAGATAAAAAACCTAAACAAGAGCAAAAAAGAGTACTGGGTAGATATTACCGTGACACCGCAGGTTGACAGATATAACAATATCTTAGGATTCTCAGCCATACTCCAAGATATAACAGACAAGAAAAAAATAGAAGAGTATTCAATCACGGATGCTTTAACTGGATTATACAACAGACGCTTTTTTGATTTAAATTTTACTAAAGAGCATAAGATTTCAAAGCGGGAAAACAAGAATCTTGTTTTACTAATTGTAGATATTGACTATTTTAAACAGTATAACGACTATTATGGGCATCAAAAGGGTGATGAAGTATTAAAAACAATATCCTTAGAGATGAAAGCATTTTTTAAACGAGCAAATGATTATGTTTATCGATTGGGCGGAGAAGAGTTTGCTATATCATTTTATTCAAACAACAATAAAATTGCGTTTGAGCGGGCAGATTCTATGCGAAAGAGTATAGAGGAGCTTAAGATTGAGCACAGTGCAAGCAGTGTCTCAAAATACATCTCAATTTCAATAGGACTCTCTTTTATCCCTAAAGAGTGCAATATGGAGATTGACGAGATATATAAAATAACAGATCAGGCACTATATAGAGCTAAAAACAGCGGACGAAACAGAGTTGAAACAGCAACTCTTAATCCCTGATAATATCGTAATCCAAAGGGAAGACAGGTTTGAAAACAGCCTCATTGATGATTTGGTTTTGCTTTTGATTTTTAAAAACTATTTTCACTCTGTTTTCAAACTCATCTAAATATGAGATTGATTCTATCAGAGCGCCTTTTTTAACTATCGTAAAATTTGAATCTTTGTAGTGTGCTAAATATTTGTTTGCGTCAATTTTTTTAGCATTGCTAATCATTTTAAAAAAATTAAAAGTTGATTCAATATTTCTTACAATTACCTGTTCTATCTCAGGTTCAACTATTGTAGCTTCAAAATTGTTTACATAAACCTCTTTTTTAACAGGTTTGTAATAGCTCCATCTGGCATTTTGCGGCTTTGAAGCAGCAACATGACCGCTATAATTTATCGTCTTGTTTTTTTCATCTGTTACGCTTTGTGTGAAGTCAGCCTCAAACGAAGTTATCTCTTCAAGCGATGCAAACAGCCCTATGTTTACTAATATAATTAAAAAAAAGTGTTTCATCTTTATCCTTGTTTTTGAAAATTATATCTAAGTGATTGTTTACATATTATATAGTATTGTTTTTTTTAAAAATCATTCTATAATTTATGCAAATTATTACTATATGTATGATAAAATAAAAACAATTTCAGTGATGAGTGTATTAAAAAGTGCGCTTATCTATAATAAGGTTGCGGATGCTACAAGCATTGTTGGGTAAGATTTTCGGTACTACGAATGATCGTGAATTAAAAAGATGTACGGCTATTGTAAATAACATAAATAAGCTAGAGAGTAAATATCAAGCTCTAAATGATGATGAACTCAAGGCGGCATTTGCCGAAATTAAAGAGCGTGTTGTATCAGGCAGAAGCAGTTTGGGTGATGTTTTAACAGACTCATTTGCAATAACAAGAGAAGCAAGCGTAAGAACTCTAAATATGAGACATTTTGATGTTCAGCTAATCGGTGGAATTGTTCTGCATGAGGGAAAAATTGCCGAGATGAAAACGGGCGAGGGTAAAACACTTGTGGCAACTCTGCCGATTGTTTTAAATGCAATCAGCGGCAAAGGTGTGCATCTTGTAACCGTCAATGACTATTTGGCTTCAAGAGACGGAAATGAGATGCGCCCTCTGTATGAATTTTTGGGATTTAGCGTAGGTGTTATTTTGGAAAATATGCATGACCCTATAGTTAAAAGAGAGGTTTACAGCGCTGATATAACCTATGGAACAAACAATGAGTTCGGCTTTGATTACCTAAGAGACAACATGAGTTACTCTCGTGATAATATGGTTCAGAGGGGTCATAATTTTGTTATTGTTGATGAAGTTGACAGTATTTTAATTGATGAAGCCAGAACTCCGCTGATTATCTCAGGACCTACAAACAGAACGCTTAGAGATTTTAAAGATGCAAACTCTATTGCACTGCAATTAGTAAAAGATGAACATTTTAGCGTTGATGAAAAGGATAGAACTGTTCTTCTAACTGAAGACGGTATTACCAAAGCAGAAGAGCTTTTTAAAGTTGAAAATCTCTATAGCCCTGAAAATGCCTCACTTTCACATATTCTTGATCAGGCTTTAAAGGCAAACTATCTTTTTGAAAAAGATGTCGATTATGTAGTAAACAACAGCGAAGTTGTAATCGTAGATGAGTTTACGGGACGCCTAAGCGAAGGTCGCCGTTTTTCTGAAGGTTTGCATCAAGCACTTGAAGCAAAAGAGGATGTTGATATAAAAGAAGAGACACAAACATTAGCAGATATCACATTCCAAAACTATTTTAGAATGTACGATAAGTTGGCCGGTATGACGGGAACTGCTCAGACGGAAGCATCTGAATTTGCTCAGATATACTCTCTTGATGTTATCTCTATACCGACAAACATACCTATTAAAAGAAAAGATTTAAATGACTTAATCTATAAAACAGAGAAAGAGAAGTTTGAAGCCGTAATAAATACAATAAAAAAACTCTCAACAACAGGTCAGCCGGTTTTAATCGGAACAGCTTCTATTGAAAAGTCAGAGATACTGCATGAAGTACTGAAAAAAGAGAAGATAGCTCACACGGTTTTAAATGCTAAAAATCACGCACAAGAGGGTGAGATTATTAAAAATGCGGGATCTAAAGGCGCCGTAACAATCGCTACAAATATGGCTGGACGCGGTGTTGACATCAAAGTAAACGATGAAGTAAGAGCTCTCGGCGGTCTATATATAGTAGGAACAGAGAGACATGAAAACCGCCGTATTGACAATCAGCTTCGCGGACGAAGCGGACGTCAAGGCGACACAGGAACTACACAATTCTACCTATCGCTTGAAGACAATCTTCTTCGCATTTTCGGAAGCGACAAGATTAAAAGCATCATGGAGAGACTCGGCGTTGAAGATGGCGAGTATATAGAGTCTAAGATGGTTACCCGCGCAGTTGAAAAAGCTCAGAAAAAAGTTGAGAACATGCACTATGAGGGCAGAAAACAGATTGTCGAGTATGATGATGTTGCAAATGAGCAGAGAAAAATAGTTTACAAATTTAGAAATCAGCTGCTTAACCCAGAGTACGATATCTCATCTAAAGTAAATGAGATTAGAGCCGAATATATCCAACATGTATTAAATAATTCAGGCATTTTTAATGGCGGAGCAAAAGAGGACTTTAATTTAGAAAAAGTATTTAAGATGCTGCATGAAGAGATTAATCTGGAGCTGAATGCATCTGATTTTTCTGCTTATGAGTATGAAGAGCTGTTAAGTGCCGTAATTGAAAATGTTAAAAAAGCTTACGATGCGAAGATGGGCGTACTAGATAGTGGTATATGCAGTGAAATAGAGAGAGAGTTGTACCTAAAAGAGCTTGACAGCGCTTGGAGAGAGCACTTATACGCTATGGATAACATGAAAACAGGTATAAGACTTAGAGCATACAACCAAAAAGACCCATTGGTTGAGTACAAGAAAGAGAGCTTTAACCTATTTACTGAACTTGTGGGAGATATTAAATTTAACACAATTAAAACGCTTCAAATAATTCAATTTAGAGTTCAAGACCCTGAAGAAGAGGCTAAAAGAATTGCAGAGAAGCTGGATATTCAGAGAAAAATCAATGAAGCGGAAATCCAGTTTAATCTTTATAACAGTGAAGAGAGTGATGCAGCCAAGAAGGTTTCTAGAAATGACATTTGTCCATGCGGAAGCGGCAAAAAATATAAGCTTTGCTGCGGCAAAAGCGGTCCAAAAAAAGGTATTTTTGCTTCTTGAAAACATCAATTGTCCCATACTTAGTAAAAAGATTTTTACGATTTGATAAAGAGCAGCCGTTTATATTCCTATCTGCTTTGCTGGCATTCTTGGGAATATCACTTGGCGTAATGGTTCTTTTGGTTGCCATGGCGCTAATGAACGGCTTTGACAATGAGTTTAAAAAGAAACTGACCATAATGAATTATCCATTAACGATACTTCCTAAATTTTATGGAGCTGTTGATGAAAATTTATTATTAACTCTTGAGTCGGAGTTTCCAAAACTAAATTTCAGCCCGTATGTTCAATCTGCCATTATGGCTAGAAGCGGTTCTAAACTTGAGGGCGGATACATATTTGGTGTTGATTTTGAGAGTGAAGCAAAAGTAAACAGTGTTTTAGGCGAAGTGATACAAAAAAATGAGTTTGATAAGTTTGATGTATTGATAGGCAAGACATTAAGAGATGAGTTTGCTCTCTCGGATGGCGATAAACTGATGTATATATTTACACATGTAGAGCCGGGCGGCATGTCTGTTACCCCAAAAATTAAAAGATTTAATGTAAAGGGTGTTTTTGATTCAGGTCTTTCAGCCTACGATAAAGCGTATAACTACACAACGCTCTCATCGCTCCAAACAATGCTAAATCTGCCAAGCAATCAATATAGCGGGATTCATATTTTTTCTTCTAACCCTCAGGTTGATATAGTTAAAATAAAAGAGTTTCTTCCTGAGAGCGTAGTTATAAAAGGGTGGTGGGAAGATAACGTAAACTTTTTTGCGGCCCTAGAGTTGGAAAAAGCATCTCTATTTATAGTACTGATGCTGATAATTTTGATTGCGGCCATAAATATTATATCTTCACTTCTGATGACTGTCATGAATAGAAGAAGTGAAATAGCACTTCTTTTGTCTCTTGGAGCAACACCGGCAGAGATTAAAAAAGTTTTTTTATATCTTGGTATTGTTATAGGTACAAGCGGTATTTTGGCAGGTATTGTCCTTGGCATGAGCGGTCTTTGGATACTAAGCACATTTGATATAGTTCATTTGCCAAAAGATGTATATCCAACATCAACGCTGCCTTTGGATTTAAGCGTTAAAGATTTTATATTTATTGTTTTTGGAGCGTTTGCAATAGTTATCGTCTCATCTTTTTACCCTGCAAAAAAAGCAAGCGAAGTGGACATTTTAACAGTTCTAAGAAACGAGTAGAACGGTTACTTATCTAAAGAGTTCAAAAGGGTACATAAGCGTTCTTTTTATTATGTTAAACGGTGCTACTGCGATATCTTTGGCTATCTGCGTATTTACATCAGGATCATCCAGAGCGCCCGTTACCGTCAATGTAGTAGAGACATTCTCTTTGCCCATTAAGATATGTCCCAGAAGTGGTATTTTTGAAAATGAACTACCCAAGCTTGTTTTTAAATTTAAATCCAAATCTATAGTGTTTTTTTCAATGCTAGCTTCCCCAAGCCCCACAATCTCAATCTCTTTTGATTTTAGGTATATATTGCTTAAATGATATATGTCATCCTTAAATTTAAAATTAATATACGCATTTTTAGCCTCTACTCCATTTTTACTGTATCCGGGAAGAGAGAATGTAACCAATGATGGAACGGTGTTAACAAAAGCAAGAATATTATTTAAAATTTTATAATCAAGGATGGTAGTCTCTTTTACATAAACCATTCCATCATACTCCTTGATTAAACCGTTGATATAGAACTCTAAAGAGCCGCCTTTGAATTTAGAGAGGAAAAATAATTTTTCCATAAATTCATCATTAAAATTTTCTCCATAAAGATGAAATTTACTATCTTTTAGATTAAAAAAGGCTCTTCCGTTTTTGTGTGCAAGTTCGCCCGATAAAACTTCATTTTTATATTTAAAACTGATTGTGTCAGAGATTACATGTCTATTTTCGCTTAGATATATATAGCAATTTTTTGTATCTATATAGACGTTTGTCTCATTTTTATCTTCATCTGTGCTGTTTCTGTCGCTGTAGAAATTTGCAAGCTCATCTACGTTTATTCCTATATCGTTTGCCGTAATTTTTATATCATCTTTTATCTCTACTTCAACCGCATCATTAACTTTAAAATGTATATCTTTTGTTTTGGTATCAACTTCGCCATTTATAAAATAGCTCTCAATCGGCTTATTTTTTTCTACAAGAAATTTGTATTGATAGTCTGTGTTTAGGAAAAATTTTACATTTTTTACATTTTTTCTTTTTTCTAACTCAAAACTGCCGTTTGTTAAGTTGTAGTCACTTAGAACTTTTGAGTGTTTTGCTATTTTTTCAATAGAATTTATTT
Source organism: Sulfurimonas sp. (assembly GCA_030654155.1). Classification (GTDB taxonomy): domain Bacteria; phylum Campylobacterota; class Campylobacteria; order Campylobacterales; family Sulfurimonadaceae; genus Sulfurimonas. The sequence continues at coordinate 8,008 of JAURYA010000119.1, forward strand.
TAAATTGCCACTCATTGTCACTAAGCAGATATTCTAAGTCGTACTCTTTGGAGCTTATGGAAGTTTTGTTATTTTTATTTTGAACTAAGAGCTCTATATTTTTGTTATTTTTAAAGATTTCACCAGCACTGCTGTTTGTAAACTCTGTATTGTGAAGGTTTATAACTCCGACAGAATTTTTCAGGTTATACTCTGAGCTGATTTTTGATTTTATAATATCTTGAAAATTAAAAGCTAAATCTGTTACTTTAATTAAATCAGGCGTGATATCTACGGTGATATTTTTAAGAAGCAGCTTATTGTCATCTATGCTCAGACTTATATAATCTTTTGACGAGATGGCTAGTTTATCATTCTCATAGGAAAGATTTAGTGTCGGTGTCGATTTAAACAGCTCCATGCCAAGATAATCTAATTTCAATAAATTTATAGCTAGATTTGCCTTTTGTGGTTTGAAAAATATATCTCCAGAGAGGCTGGTTGAAGCAAGTTCAGGAACTTCTACTTTAGTTGGAGGAATCTTAGCGGTAAAATTTTTTATGTCAACCGGTATCTTTGTTGCATCTACAACTAAAATTTGTTCTTTATATTTCCATGTAGATTTATCTATTTTTAAATAGTCCTGCTCCTTTGAGATAACATAGGCAGCGACTAGCGGTTTTTTGCTATTTACGAGCACTAAATTATTCTCTTTTGACTCTATATTATCGAATCTAAAAGTCAGTTTTCCGCTTGATTCTTTTGCTTGAAAATCCAAATCTACATGTGAAGCGGCAATATCTTTGTATTTTGCAACCATATTTTCTACTTTGACATTAGAGTTGTTTATAAAAATATGTGCGTCAAATATCTCTATATCAAGGTCTAAATAGTTTATTTGAGCTTCTTTTGCGTAAAAATCCCCAATAGCTTCCACGTCTGTGGATATTAAATTTATCTCTAGTTTTAGGTTTGCGTCTATTGTGCCTTTTGTCTGAATAAAAGGAAGCTCTATCTCATATCTGTTAAGAAGATGCAACAAATCTTTATTTGCTTGACCGGCAAACAGCAGGTAAAGAGTTAAAAGCTCCTCTTGTTTTGAAAAATCAATCTTCAGCCAGCTTTTGCCAAGAAAAAAATTATATGAGTAGGCACCCTGTGGTTTTATATATAGCACACCATCTTTAAATTCTAAATCGGTGCTCTTGGTACGAACAGAATCTACTTTTTCATCATAAACGTAGGTTAAATCATTAGCCACCGCTTTTACATGTAGATTTAAATATGCTTTATCAAGCTCTTTATATTCAAGCCAACCATACAATGTATTTAGCGATAGACCGGACATATCTATGGCATCATATATCCAATACTTAACTCTTGGATCAACGTTAAACAGATTTACAATTTGTCTTGTGTCTTTTATGTTTTCGTTGGACTCTACCGTATATAATAATTTTTCTTTATCGCTATGCGCGTATAGATTGAGTTTTGTATCGCTTCCTATTTGTATGCAGAGTGCGGTTGTCAACTCAAGTTCATCTTTTACGCTAAAGACAATATCTCCGTCAATCTCGGTATCTTTGTTTGTGATTGTAAATTTATCGATGCTTAGATGAAACAGACCCTCTTTTGATAACAGCGAACCGCTTAAAATAAAATCCGGCGAATATATATCTACAAACCCTTTTTCATTCTCAGCGTATTTAAAAGCACCTCTTATATCGTTAAAAGATATTTTTTCAATAACTATCTCTTTAAACCAGCGTGAATATGTAAGGTTGTTTTTAACTTTTTTTATAATTTTTTCATAATCTTCACTTGAGTAGCTTCTGTTTTTTTCTTCCGCAATACCAATCTCTTTTATAAATACGATTATTTTTTCGTCCCATTTAATGTATAATTTCTCAACTTTAATGTTTTGGAGCGATATGTCCTCTATATATATGCCATTTTTTAAAAATATAAATGTAGTAAATAGTATTAGAAATATGAATGATAGAACGCTAACGAGTATAAAGTGGATTTTTGAAATTGTATTAATAATTGTATTGTCGTTCATGTATTACCTAAATCAGCCTGTAAATTCTCCTAAAGTAATATACATTCCTGAAGGTTCTATAAGCAAGATTATAACACAAATGCATAATAAAAATTACAATGTAAGCAAACTCGACGCACTATTGCTTAGAATAATCGGCTCTCCGCAGAGTGGGTGGATAAATATAGGATCAACACTAAATAGCAGGGGCGATTTTCTATATAAACTCACAACCGCAAAGGCGGCACTGCAAAATATAACTCTTATTCCAGGCGAGACTACATACATTTTTTTGGATCAATTGGCAGAACAGCTTAAACTAGATAGAAATATCTTGCAAAAAGAGTATGAGCTGCAGTCAAATTGGGAAGAGGGCGCATTTGTTCCAAATACGTATAGATTGCCAATCGGCATAACAGAGAAGGTTCTGATTAAAATTTTACTAAATGAGTCTCTGTCGCAAAGACAAAGTGTATCAGAAAAAATATTTGGAACATACAATGAGAAAAGATGGTTTCATTTTGTAACAGTTGCGTCTATTATACAAAAGGAATCCGCATCCATAAGTGAGATGCCGCTGGTAAGTTCTGTTATACAAAACAGAATCAAAAAAGGTATGAAACTGCAGATGGACGGAACTCTAAACTATGGAAAATATTCACATGTAAAAGTTACTCCAGACAGGATAAAAGAGGACAAGTCAACATACAACACATACCTCTACGGCGGGATTCCACCGGCTCCGGTCTGCAATGTAAGTTTTGACGCAATAAAGGCTGCAATTTTTCCTGCGCAGAGCAATCATCTCTATTTTATGAAATCAAAGGATGGAAAGCATGATTTCACGTGTAACTATTCTACACATTTAACCAATATAAAGCGTGCTACCAAATGAAACATATCTAAAATAAAAGTAAATAGTTAGGCGTTGTAATCGTATATTGTTTAATCTTAGTGGTAATATACATTTTATAAGTTTTTGCTCTAAGTGTTACCTTATTGCAAAAATATAAAATATTAAACCAAGGACAAAAAGATGTCAAAAATTATCTGGTCAAAAATAGATGAAGCACCAGCTTTAGCAACGTATTCACTTCTGCCGATTGTAAGAGCTTTTACAAAAAGCGCGGGCGTAGACGTAGAATTAAGTGATATTTCACTCTCTGGAAGAGTTATAGCTACATTTTCTAGTGTATTAAAACCAGAGCAAAAACAAATAGATGCTCTTGGTGTACTTGGTGAATTGGTTCAGCAGCCAGATTGTAACATCATAAAACTGCCAAATATTTCGGCTTCTGTTGGTCAACTTAAAGAGTGTATAGCTGAACTTCAATCACAAGGGTATGATTTACCGGAATATCCGGAAGATGCTAAAACTGATGAAGAAAAAGCTATAAAAGAGAAGTATTCTACTTGTCTGGGAAGTGCTGTAAATCCGGTTCTTCGTGAAGGAAATTCTGACAGACGTGCAGCAATAGCCGTTAAAAACTTTGCAAAGAAAAACCCTCATAAATTAAGAGCGTTTGCAGAAAACTCTAAAGCTTATGTCGCTCATATGACAAACAATGATTTCTATGAAAATGAGCAATCAGTTATAAAATCTGGCAACGGAACTGTTACAATTAACCTAAACGGAAAATGTTTAAAAGATATTAAAGCGGTTGATGGCGAAATTTTAGACGGTACTTTTATGTCTGCAAAAGCATTAAGAGCTTTCTATCAAGAGACGTTAAGCGATGCAAAAGCTAAAGACGTTCTTTGGTCACTGCACCTAAAAGCAACTATGATGAAAATCTCTGACCCTATTATGTTTGGTCATGCGGTAGCAGTTTTCTTCAAAGACGTGTTCGCTAAGTATGCAGATGAGTTTAAAGCTCTTGGTATAAACCCAAATATGGGTCTTGGAGACTTATACAAAAAGCTTGAAAAATCATCTAAAAAAGCTGAAATCGAAGCGGCTATCATGGCTACTTACAAAACTCAGCCAAACATGGCGATGGTAGATTCAGATAAAGGTATCACAAATCTTCACGCTTCAAATGACATTATCATTGATGCTTCTATGCCTGTTGTAGTACGTGACGGCGGAAAAATGTGGAATGCTGAGGGTAAAGTTCAAGAGTGTGTTTCTGTAATCCCTGATAGAACTTATGCAACTTTTTATGAAGAGATAGTTGATGATTGTGTTAAAAACGGTCAATTTGACGTAACAACTATGGGAAATGTTGCAAACGTTGGTTTAATGGCACAAAAGGCGGAAGAGTACGGTTCTCACCCTACAACTTTTGAAATCTCTGAAGATGGCGTTGTTGAAGTAAAAGATGAAAACGGTGTAGTGTTAATGAGCCATAATGTTGAAAAAGGCGATATCTGGAGAATGAGCAGAACAAAAGATGCTGCTATTAAAGACTGGATTAGACTTTCTCACGAGAGAGGCGTTTTAACTGGAGATCCGGTTATTTTCTGGTTAGATACATTTAGACCGCATGATGCAAACTTAATCAAAAAACTTATGACTAGCTTGCCTGCATATTTAGCTAAAACTCCAATTGAGTATGAAATTTTAGCTCCAAAACAGGCTATGAAATACTCTTTAAAAAGAGTTAGAGCAGGGCTTGACACTATTAGTGCAACAGGAAATGTTTTAAGAGATTATTTAACAGACCTTTTCCCAATTTTAGAGCTTGGAACATCTGCAAAAATGCTTTCAATCGTTCCTCTTCTTTCAGGCGGCGGTGTATTTGAAACTGGCGCAGGCGGATCAGCTCCAAAGCATGTTGAGCAGTTTATGAGTGAGGGTCACTTAAGATGGGATTCTCTTGGTGAGTTCTTGGCACTTGCTGAATCACTTAGATTTATAGCTCAGAAAAATAACTCAAAAGAGCTAGAGGCTATAACTGAAGCTCTTGACGTTGCAAATGCTGGTTATTTAGATAACAATAAATCACCTGGAAGAAGTGCTGGAGAGCCTGATAATAAAGCTTCTCACTTCTTTGTTGCAAAGTATTGGGCAGAGGCTTTAGCTTCTCAGACAAAAGCTCCGTCTATTGCAGCTAAGTTTGCTCCGGTAGCAAAAGCACTTAAGGATAATGAAGCTAAAATTATGGACGAATTAATGGCAGTTGAGGGTAAAGCACAGGACATAGGCGGTTACTACCGCCCAAATGATGCAAAGACTGAAGCTGCAATGAGACCATCTAAAACTCTAAATGCTATCGTAGACGGCATCTAGTTATATATCTAAAGAGGAGTTTTTCTCCTCTTTTTTTTCTTTTTATATGAAACTATTAAGTTTTATACAAAAGGCAAAAATGTCTTTAAATATAATGTTTTATTTCAAGGAGCGTGTATGAATCAAGGAAAAAGAGTAGGGATAATAGGCGCTGGGAATGTTGGTGCAACAGTTGCATACTCCCTAGCGATGCTTGGTTCTTGCCATGAAATAATCCTTCGTGATAACAAGATTGATGTTGCCAAAGGCAAAGCGCTTGATATGAGTCAAGCCGCAGCTGCCGTTAGAAGCCATACTATTGTTAGAGTCGCTGAAGATATGTCAGATTTGTCAAATTGTGACGTTGTTGTTGTAACTGCAGGCAGTCCTAGACTCCCGGGTATGAGTCGTGATGATTTGCTTATGATTAATGCAAAAATAACAAAAGAGGTTATAGAGGGTGTTGCAAAATACTCTCCTGATTCAATTATTATTATGGTTTCTAATCCGCTAGATGCAATGACTTATGTTGCACTAAAAGAGAGCGGATTTGAGCGTAGCCGTGTTATTGGAATGGCTGGGATATTAGACAGCTCTAGAATGGCGAGTTTTATTCAGGAAAAACTTGGATACGGCGGCGGACAGATTCGTGCTTCTGTTATGGGCGGTCATGGCGATGACATGGTTCCACTACCACGTTACTCTACGGTTGCAGGCGTTCCTCTTAGTAATGTTTTAACCAATGCTGAAATCAATGAAATTGTAACACGTACTCGTAACGGCGGCGCGGAGATTGTAGGTCATCTTAAAACAGGCTCTGCATACTATGCACCTGCAAGATCTACAACGATAATGGTTGAAGCAATTTTAAAAGATACAAAACAGATTCATCCATGTGCAGTTTACTTGGAGGGCGAATATGGACACTTTGACGTAGTTTCAGGCGTGCCTGTTATGCTGGGGGCAAATGGAGCTGAAAAAATTATAGAGGTAGCTCTAGATGACGCAGAAAAAAAGATGTTTGAAGGTTCTTGTAACTCTGTTAGAACTTTGATTGACACATTAAATAAAAATAATTTTTTTGAAGGAGAATAATTTTGAGTAGTCGTATAGAAAAAGATACAATGGGTGAAATTGCTGTACCGATAGACGCTTATTGGGCTGCACAAACTCAAAGATCAATAGAAAATTTCGCTATCGGCGAAGAGACAATGCCTTATGAGATAACTAGAGCTTTTTCATATCTTAAAAAAGCGGTTGCGCTTGTAAATAAAGATTTGGGCAAACTCGACGCTAAAAAAGCTGATGCAATTGCACAAGCTTGTGATGATATGTTAGCCGGTAAACTTGATGGAAATTATCCTCTTGTTGTTTGGCAAACAGGCTCTGGCACGCAGTCAAATATGAACAACAACGAAGTTCTTGCTTCTCGCGCTACTGAGATTTTAGGCGGAGATTTTAGAGTAGAGAAACTGGTTCATCCAAACGATGATGTAAACAAATCTCAAAGCTCAAATGACACATATCCTACAGCTTTGCATGTTGCTTCTGTTATTTCTGTTGAAACTCGTGTTTTACCTGCTATTGCAAAGCTAAAAGCAACGTTAATTGAAAAATCAGCTAGATTTGAATCTATTGTGAAAATAGGACGTACACATCTTCAAGATGCAACACCTATAACTCTTGGTCAAGAGATTAGCGGTTGGGTAGAGATGTTAAATAAGTGTGAGAAAATGATTAAAGTTTCACTTGAGCCTGTTCGTGAGTTGGCACTTGGCGGAACAGCAGTCGGAACAGGACTTAATGCTCATCCTGAACTCGGAGAGAGAGTTGCTAAAAAACTTTCCGAACTTACGGGACACAATTTTATCACTGCGCCGAATAAATTTCATGCGCTAACATCACATGACGCGTTAGTCTTCTCTCACGGTGCTCTAAAAGCACTCTCGGCTGATATGATGAAGATTGCAAATGATGTTCGTTGGCTAGCTTCAGGGCCTCGTTGTGGAATAGGGGAGATTACTATTCCTGAGAATGAGCCGGGCTCTTCTATTATGCCGGGTAAAGTTAACCCTACTCAAGCCGAAGCAGTAACAATGGTTACATGTCAGGTGTTTGGTAATGACGTAGCTATTGCAATGGGTGCTTCTCAAGGAAATTTTCAACTAAATGTATTTAAACCTGTAATCGCATATAACTTTTTACAGTCATGCCGTCTGCTTGCTGACTCAATTGTATCGTTTAATGACCACTGCGCTGTTGGAATAGAGCCTGTAGTTGATAAAATAGATTATTATTTACAAAATTCACTTATGCTAGTTACTGCACTTAACCCTTACATTGGTTATGAAAATGCAGCAAAAATAGCAAAAACAGCACATAAAAACAATTCAACTCTGAAAGCAACTGCTA
>JAURYA010000123.1 GCA_030654155.1 Sulfurimonas sp.
GTATGTGATGCTTGTCAATCTCAAAAATCAAAAAATAGTGAAATAGACTGGAAAAAAAGAGAAGAAGAGTTTCTAAATTTAATAAAACAATATAAAGTGCATCCCGACTATGACTGTATTATTGGTGTTAGCGGAGGAAAAGACTCTACTTATCAGGTAATAAAAGTTTTAGAATTAGGATTAAATCCTCTTTGTATCTGTTTTGAGCCAACAATACCAACTGAGATTGGAAGAAAAAATCTTGAAAATCTTAATAATTTAGGCGTAGATTTAATTCACATAAAAAGAAATCCTGTTGTGTATAAAAAACTTGCCAAAGAAGCTTTTATAAGAACAGGGGACAACGAATGGCAGAATCACTTGGGAATATTTACAACAGTACCAAAACTCGCTGTTAACTTTAATATACCATTAATTATTTGGGGTGAAAGTCCTCAAATAGAGTATGGTGGACCAGCATCTAGTAAAACAAGAAATACACTGGACAGACAGTGGTTAGAAGAGTTTGGCGGACTTTTAGGTAATAGAATATCTGATATGGTCGGGGTTGACGGATTGACTAAAAAAGATTTGTCACTTTACACTTATGCAAGCGATGAAGATATACATAGAGTAGGAGTTACAGGGTTGTTCCTAGGATATTATTTTAAATGGGATTTAAGAGAAGTTGTCAAAAAATCTAAAGAACATGGTTTTTCAGTTCAGGACAGACCGGTTGAAACTACTTATGAAAACTTTGAAAACTTAGATTGTTACAGTAATCATGTGCATGATTACCTTAAATATGTGAAATATGGATTCGGAAGAGCAACAGATAATGCATGTTTAGACATAAGACTTGGGTATATTAAAAGAGAAGAAGGAGTAAGACTTGTAAATAAATATGATGGAATCCCGCCTAAAAAAGCCATTAATGAATATTTAAATTACACAGGTTTTACACAAGAAGAGTTTAATAAAATTGTAGATTCATATACAAATAAGAGAATTTTTAAGAGAGATGAAAACGGTAAGTTTATAAGAGATATAGATGGCTCTTTAGTTAGAAAGGAAGAGTTTATTGTTAAATAATCAAATTGTAATAATAGATTATAATATGGGCAACTTGCGATCTGTTCAAAAAGCATTTGAAAAAGTAGGTTGTGATGCAGTTATTACAAATAATCATGAAATTATTAAAAATGCTTCTAAGGTTGTATTGCCTGGAGTAGGTGCTTTTAAAGACGGAATGAAGAATTTAGAAGAGTTAGGACTCATAGATATATTAAATGAAGAGATTATTAAAAATAAAAAACCATTTTTGGGAATATGCCTCGGTATGCAACTTATCGCTTCTAAAAGTTATGAAAATGGTGAAACTGATGGTCTTGGCTGGGTTGATGCGGAGGTCGTGAAATTTGATTTTACAGATTATGACAAAAAATTAAAAATCCCGCATGTCGGATGGAATAATGTTAATTACAAAAACAACAATGTATTGTTCGATGCTATTGCAAATAAAAGCGATTTTTATTTTGTGCACTCTTATCATTTTCAAACCAAAGAAGATATCGTAACAAGCACAACTGATTATGGGTTTGACTTTGTGTCGTCTGTAAATAAAAATAATATATATGCTTTTCAATTTCATCCGGAAAAAAGCCAAATAGTCGGTCTGAAATTAATAGAAAATTTTGTTAATCTCAATGGAGAGCTATAAATGTTAAAACATAGAGTAATCCCATGTGTTTTATTGAAAAATTGGCAGTTAGTAAAAAGCATACATTTTGATTCATTTAGAACGATAGGACACCCTACATCAACAGCAAGAATTTATAATTCGAGAAATGTGGATGAGTTGATAGTTCTTGATATTGATGCAAGTTTGAACAAAGAAGAGATTAATACTGAGATAATAACTGATATTGCAAATGAGTGTTTTATGCCTCTTACAATAGGCGGTGGTATAAAAACTATTGATGATATATATAAAGTTTTAAATGCCGGTGCGGATAAAGTAGCTATTAACTCAAAAGCTTTGGAAGATTTAGATTTTATAAAACAAGCCTCATCCATATTTGGCTCTCAATGCATTGTTTGTTCTATTGATGTAAAAAAAATAGATGGAAAATATAAAGTATTTACTAAAAAAGATGGTGTATTAGATATAAATCCTTTAGAATTGGCTAAAAAATATCAGGAATATGGAGCAGGTGAAATACTTTTAACTTCTGTAGATAATGAAGGCTCAACAAAAGGGTATGATTTGGAATTAATAAAACTGTTTAAAGATGAGTTAGAGATACCAATTATATTAAATGGTGGAATGGGTGAGCCACATCACGCTGTCGAAGCCATACAAAACGGTGCCGATGCTGTTGCTGCTGCATATATTTTTCATTTTTCACAGTACACTCCTAATGATATTAAAAGAGAATTGGTAAAATGTAATATAGATTCTAGAATAATAGATAATTAAATATTTAAGGAAATGGTTTGAAGAATTTATTTATAATAGGAACACCGTTACAGCTAATTAATGCTATTGAAGCTGTAAAGCATTTTAAACTAAGTAATAATATCCTAATAATAGTGCATAGATCACTAGAAGCAAACAGAGTTCAAATGGATTATTTAAGAAGCTTATATGAGTGGGAAGAGATAATTGATATAGAGTATAGCCGTCATTCAAGCATATTTAAATATATTGATTTGGTAAAACATTTAAAAAAATACAGTTATAAATATATATTTATTTCAAAACTGGAAGTAGTTCCAAAAATAGTTATACCGAATGTGACCAAAGAGAAAGTTTTTCTTCTGGATGATGGAGTATTAACTATTTCTATTTATGAAAATCAGATTAAGCCTAACAAAATAAATAAGTATGATTTTAAAGAAATTAGATTCTTATTTTTTGGATTAAATATTAAAATAAAAGATAAAATAAACCTCTTTACTTGTTTTGATTTGAAGCCATCCAATGGTATAGAGATAGTAAAAAATGAGTTAAATTTTTTAAAAGAAACTTATTTGCAAAATGCAAAAAATAATTATGAAAATATATATTTTTTGGGGCACCCATTAAATGAAGCTCTAGTAAAAAGTGATGTTTATATCTCAAATATACTAAGTTTAATAGAAAAGTTTAATAAAAAAATCATCTATATTCCTCATCGTGGGGAGACTGAAGAAATGAAAAATATATTATCTTCCATTGATAGTCCGTTGTTTAATGTTGTAGATATAAATATGCCGGTTGAATTGTATTTTTTAGAGAATAAAATATATCCTATGCATGTTATAGCTTACTATTCTACGGCATTGATAACATTAAGTACAATTTATAAAAAGTGTGAAATAAGTTTTATTTCAATTCCAAATGGAAGAAATATTGATAAAGATTTGATAAATATTTATAAAATCTTTAATCAAGAAGGATTTCAAGAATTAAATCTTTAACAACTTAGGTAATTATAATGAATAAAATCCAGAAAAGAAGATACCTGTTTTTTGTATCCCAAGACTACAGCTTTGCCGTATTAAGACCGCTTCAGCAGAAGATACTGATGCAAGGTGATGAGGCAAAATGGTTTATGTACGGGGATGAGATAAATACAGATTGTTTACATGCAGATGAAGTCAGATTGTTTAGTATTGAAGAGATTATTGACTATCAGCCAGATGCAGTTTTTGTTCCCGGAAATGTAGTTCCGTCATTTATTCCTGGGCTTAAAGTAGAGGTTTTTCACGGTTTGCCGAGTGCAAAAGTAAAAAAGAACGGGCAGTTGTATCACTATATTATCAGGGGAATGTTTGACCTATACTGTACGCAAGGTCCAAGTTCGACGCAGAAGTTTCAAGAGCTTGCAAAACAGTATGGTTTTTTTAATGTAGAAGAGACAGGCTGGTGTAAACTTGACCCATTGTTTCCGCTAGAAAAAAGAGACGAGAACTTAAAACAAAAATCAATCTTTTTTGCTTCAACATTTAGTCCTAGATTTTCAAAAGCAAAAATTTTATATCCTCTTATTCTTGATATGATGAAAAAATATGATTTTAATTGGTATATTACCTTGCATCCAAAAATGGATTTAAGCATAGTAGAGCTGTACAAATCGATAGATTTGCCAAATGTGCAATTTGTTGAGTCAACTGAATTGATTGAAAGTTTTAAGAAATCTGACTTGATGTTGTGTGACACATCTTCCATAATATATGAGTTTTTAACCCAGCTAAAACCTGTTATAACATTTCAAACAGAAAAAGATGCTCCAGAATTGATAAATGTGGAAGATATTGATAAACTCCAAGAGACGATTTTGTCAGTTTTGGATAATTTAGATATAAACAGAGAAAATATAGAAAAAAGCGTAATGCAGTTTCACCCATACATAGACGGCAAATCAAGCGAGAGAGTGCTTAGAGCTGTTGAGAAGATGTTAGAGCGCGAAAACATTCCTAAGAAAAAGAAACCTCTAAATTTGATTAGAAACATTAGGCTAAGAAAAGAGCTCGGCTACTGGAAATGGAAGATTTAGAACTTTAATAATAAAAATTTATCATTATTTCAACACTTTTTAGAGATAATCGCTTTAATTATAAAACAATGGATTATTAACATGTTAGATTTTGCAAAATTCACAAAGTACTCAAAACCGGGGCCTCGTTATACAAGTTATCCGACAGCGCTGGAGTTTAGCGACTCGTTCGGATATGACGAGTATATACAAAAGTTAAAATCGCAAGACCCAGCTCGTCCGCTGAGCCTATATTTTCATTTACCTTTTTGTAAAAATGCATGTTATTTTTGCGGATGCAACGTTGTTTTTACCTCCAAAGAGGACAAAATGCTGCGTTATCTGGAGTATTTAAAAAGAGAGCTAAAGATACTCTCTGGGCACGTAAATTGCAACCGTCAAGTAATCCAGATGCACTTTGGCGGCGGTACACCGACATTTTTTAACGCTGCTCAACTAGAGGAAGTTATAAAAGAGATAAAATCTTTTTTCCCGAATTTTGTAAAAGATGCAGAGATTAGCTGTGAGATAGACCCTCGCCATATTGACGAAGATCAGATGAAGGTTTTGAGCGAAAACGGATTTAACCGGGTAAGTTTCGGACTTCAGGATTTCAACGAAAAAGTTCAGCAAGCAGTTCATAGAATTCAGCCGTACGCTATAACTAAAGATGCGATGGATTTGGCTAGAAAATACAACATGCACTCCGTGAATGTCGACTTGATTTACGGGCTGCCTTACCAGACACTCGAAACATTTAAAGAGACTCTTGATCTGTCACTTACATTAAATCCGGATAGATTTGCAGTATTTAATTATGCGCATGTTCCTTGGATGAAAAAAACAATGCGCAAGATTGATGAGACGACTCTTCCGCTACCGGATGAGAAGCTTCAAATAATGCAATATACAATAAATTTTTTAACTTCTCATGGCTATAAAATGATTGGAATGGATCACTTTGCAAAACCTGAAGATGAGCTCTTTAAAGCAATAGAAAAAGGCGAGCTTCATAGAAACTTTCAAGGCTACACAACAAAAGGCGGGGCAGATTTGATAGGCGTAGGGCTTACTTCCATCGGTGAGGGTATTGGGCATTATGCTCAAAACTTTAAAGAGATGAGAGATTATGAAGAGGCTATTGACGCAGGAAAACTCCCGTTTGAGCGCGGTATCGCTCTTAATGAAGATGATATTATCCGCCAATATGTAATCATGGAACTTATGAGCAACTTTAAACTTGATATAAAAAGATTTGAAAAGCTCTTTAACATAGAATTTAAAAAATATTTTGCGGATGCAATAGAAGCACTTAAGCCTTTTGTAGCGGATGAGCTTTTGAGTATGAGTGATGATTTCATAGAGTGCAGCCAAACAGGAACTCTGCTTATTAGAAATATTGCGATGCCTTTTGATGCCTATATGAAAAAACATGCGGCAAGCTCTAAAACGTTCTCTAAAACGGTTTAATAATGAGTAAAACCGCGCGAGAAATCTTTAATTTTGGTGCAACGACAGATGAGTGCATAAAATGTGGAAAATGTATCCCCGTCTGCACTATTCACAACGTAAATGCTGACGAAGTCACCTCTCCTCGCGGATTTTTGGACCTTTTAGGCGCTTACCAAAGAGGCAATTTAGAGTTAGATGAAAATGCAAAAGCCATTTTTGAGAGCTGTTTTTTATGTACGGCATGTGTTGAGGTGTGTCCAAAATCGCTTCCGACAGATATGGTTATAGAGCAAGTACGTGCAGATATAGCGCAAAAATTTGGAATTGCTTGGTATAAAAGAGTATTTTTCCTGCTTCTTCGTCATCGCTGGTTAAACGATATAGCCTTTAAACTCGGCTGGGTTTTTCAGACATGCGGATTTAAAATAAAAGCAGATGTAGACTCTATGAATTCTCGTTTCAATCTGCCGATGTTAAAAGCAGACAGAGTTCTTCCAAGTCTTAAAAAAACATCATTTTTAAACTCACATGCAGAAAATATAAACAACGGCGGCAAAAGAAAAGTCGCCATTTTTATAGGCTGCTTGGGCAATTATAACTATGTGGATGTGGGTAACTCACTTTTAGAGATTTTAGAGCATTTAGAGATTGACGCTTTTTTGGCAAAAGACCAGAAGTGCTGCTCCGCTCCTGCCTATTTTACAGGTGATTTTTATACGGTTGATTATAATGCAAAGTTTAACATAGAGTATTTTGAGAGTTTTTCAAAGGACGTTGAAGCCATAATAGTCCCAGAGGCTACATGCTCTGCAATGTTAAAAATCGACTATGAGCACTATTTTCACGACCAGCCTGAGTGGAAGGCAAGAGCGCTTGCAATAAAAGATAAAATATTTATGGCGACAGAGTGGCTGCAGCATCACACGCATTTAGAGCAGCTTTTGGCTTCAAAGAAAAAAGATACAAAAATAGTGACTTATCACGACCCATGTCATGCAAAAAAAATGCAGGGTATCCACATGGAGCCTAGAAATCTTATAAGCAAAAACTACGATATTGTTGAGATGAGCGACCCAAACAGTTGTTGTGGATTTGGCGGTGTAACAATGCAGAGCGAGAAGTACCACTTTGCAAAAGCTGCGGGTATTCCAAAGGCGGATATGATAAATAAAACAAAAGCAGATGTCGTTAGTGCGGAGTGTAGTGCTTGTAGGATGCAGATAAACTCATCTTTGGGCTATACGGATAGTAAGATAGTGTTTAAAAATCCTATTGAGCTTATTGCTGAAGCGTTGAGAAATTAATGTCAGCATGGAATAATATATATAAAACATTCGACCCAGTAGCTTTTACGCTGTTTTCTATACCTATTCATTGGTATGGGATTATGTATGTTTTAGCTCTTTTGAGTGCTTTGTACATAGGAAAATATTTTATTAAAAAAGATAAATTGGATTTTAAAAGCAAAGAGCTGGACAGTTACTTTTTTTATGTAGAAATCGGTGTTATCCTTGGCGCAAGACTTGGCTATATCCTTTTTTACGACACTCAGACGCTCTATTATCTCTCCCATCCTTGGCAGATATTTAACCCTTTTGTTAACGGTGAATTTGTAGGAATCAGAGGTATGAGTTATCACGGTGCAGTTTTAGGCTTCTTGATTGCAACTTACATCTACTCTAAAAAACACAAAATCGCTTTTGGCAAGATTATGGATCTGGTGGCAATAAGTGTGCCTCTTGCTTTTGTTTTTGGGCGAATAGGAAACTTTTTAAACAAAGAGCTTATAGGACGCGAAACCGATGTGCCTTGGGGGATTTTAGTTGATGGGATTTTGCGACATCCATCACAGCTTTATGAGGCAATCTTAGAGGGTTTCGGTGTTTTTATAGTTGTTTATGCCTATAGAAGATTTCAAAAATTCAGCGGAGAGCTGATTTTAGTATATGGGATGAGCTATGGACTTTTGCGTGCTATAGCTGAAATTTGGCGCGCACCTGATGCTCAGATTGGCTATATCTGTTGTAATTTTATAACTTTTGGACAAACTCTAAGTCTTGGAATGAGCTTAATCGGGGTAGTTGCATGGTTTTATTTTAAAAACAGAAGCGCTAAAGTTTAAGAGTTACTCTCTTTTGTATCTGTTGTTTTTGTTCTGCCGTTTTTTCGCAAATCCTTATCTTTTTTAACCGAACTTCTCCATAGATGATTTACAAAATAGTAAGCCAAAATTGAGCCAATAATAGAGTAAAGAGCCGTTCCTGCATACAGAGGAACAAATATGCTTTTTAGGTTTTTTATAAACCATTCTAGTGTAATTTCTACTTCTGTGGGCCGCATTCCCAATAAAAAACTTCCGGTTGTATACTCCGTATATAGTATAAACGGTGTTGTAAACGGGTTGCTTAACCATGTCATGGCTACGGCAATAGGTATATTAAATCTAATAAAGGGCATAACTAAAAGAATTATCAGCGTTTGCATCGGCATAATTATTAATGAAACAAATACGCCTACGGCAATACCCTTTGAAACCATTTTTCTGCTTGCAGACAAATATTCAGAAGGTATATTGTATTTTTGAATGAAAGCTTTTAGTTTTTCATTTGCGTTGATATTTTTTAAAGCTTTTCTAATCATAAACTATTATTACCTTTTAATTTCATGAATTATATCAAAATAAATCTTTGTGAGATTTGAGTGTAATTAAGTTGTATATTGATTTTGCATAACCTGAAATTAACATTTTTTTACTATAATGTCTCTCTAAAATAATAATAATTTTTGTTTTTAGAACATTGGTTGACAAAAGGCTTTCGTGGAAGATTTATTTATTGGTTGGCTTAGAGAGTATGGCTATATTGTCCTTTTTGCCTGGAGTATTTTAGAGGGCGAGCTCGGACTTGTAATGGCGGGTATTATGTCTCATACCGGAGATATGTTTTTGCCTTTTGCCATTGTTGTCGGAGCGCTTGGCGGTTTTGTCGGAGACCAAATCTATTTTTATATCGGGCGATTCAATAAAAGTTATATTCATAATAAAATCCGTTCGCAACGAACAAAGTTCGCATTTGCCCATATATTGCTTAAAAAATATGGCTGGCCTATCATTTTTGCTCAGCGTTACATGTATGGTTTGCGTACCGTTATCCCGATGGCAATAGGGCTTACAAAATATTCAGCCCGCCAATTTGCAATAATCAACTTCATTAGTGCTATTTTTTGGGCTTGTATTACAATCATTCCGGCATATTTTTATGGAGATGAACTTTTAAATCTTATCAGATGGATTAAATCACACTGGTATTTTGCGATACCGCTAATTAGTTTCATCGTTATTACTGTAATATACAATTTAAATAAGTTTGAGAGAGAACTTGTAGAAAAACGACGAAATCGTCGGAATTTATTATAAAAATAGAAAAAGTAGGTAAAAAATGTCATTCGAAAAATTAGGAGTTATTAAACAACTTCTTAGCGCCATAAAAGATTTGGGCTATGAAAAACCTACAACTATACAAACAAGAGCAATACCTTTGGTTTTGGCAAAAAGTGATATTTTTGCGACAGCCCAGACAGGAACTGGTAAAACTGCCGCATTTGGACTTCCTATGTTGCAGAGACTTAGAAATGTGCCTGTGGGTGAGGGTAGAGCAGTCCGAGGAGTTATCATCTCTCCTACTAGAGAGCTCTCTATCCAGATATATGAAGATTTGCAAAATTATGCAAAAAATATGAGCTTGAATATCGCTGTTTTAGTCGGCGGGAAAGATTTAGAGACTCAGCAGAAAATCATAAAAGAGGGTGTTGATATAGTTATAGCAACACCAGGCAGAATTATGGAACATATGGAGAAAGGTTTAAATCTCTCAAATGTGGAAATTTTTGTGCTGGATGAAGCAGATAGAATGCTTGATATGGGCTTTATGAAAGAGATTAGAAAGATTCATCCTATTTTGCCTAAAAGACATCAGACGCTTCTTTTTTCGGCAACATACAGCGACAAGGTTAGAAAACTCTCAAAACTTATTCTTACAAAACCGGCGTTTATAGAAACATCTAAAAAGAACTCGACAGTTGATACTATCAATCAAGTGGTTTATTTGGTAGATACAGAAAAAAAAGCTGCACTTTTAGCTTATATCATAGGTTCTAGAAATTTTAGACAGGTTTTGGTGTTCACTAGAACAAAAGCGAGTGCTGATGAGTTAGTCTTAGAACTTAAAAAAGACGGACTAAAGTGCGGAATAATTCACGGCGACAAAACCCAGGCAAACCGACTTAAAACTCTCAATGATTTTAAAGAGGGAAAAACCAAAGTTCTTGTAGCAACGGACATCGCTTCAAGAGGTTTGGATATTGAGGAGCTGCCGTTTGTTATCAACTATGAACTCCCATCAATTCCAGAAGATTATGTTCACAGAGTTGGACGAACCGGACGTGCAGGGCGAGACGGTATGGCAATAAGCTTGATTGATATTTACGAGAAGTATGACATTAAAGATATCGAGAAACTTATAGGTATGAAAATACCCCAAGAAACAGTAGAGGGATTTGAGCCAGACCCTACCATACGTAGACGTGACCAAGATGAGTTGAAGCTAAAGAGCGAACATAAAAAAGCAGAGGTAAAACGCACAAGAAAGGCATATGTCAAGCCTGATAAAAATAAAAAAGATGCAACATATAAAAAACCTGTAAGCACAAAAAAAAGAAAAACAACAAAGCGTGACTAGTAAATATTGTTAGAAATTTTATATAGAGACGAATTTTTGGTGGTCATAAATAAGCCATCGGGGCTTTTGGTTCACCGTTCACCCATTGACAGGCATGAAACGGAGTTTGCAGTTCAAATTCTTCGTGACCAGATAGGACAGTTTGTATATCCTGTTCATCGCCTAGATAAGCCGACCTCCGGAGTTTTGCTTTTTGCGCTTGATAAAGAGAGTGCCAGAGTTATGGGCGAGCAGTTTATGTCAAGAGATACCAAAAAGAGTTATATTGCGGTTGTTCGCGGCTATACAGATAAGAGTGGCATGATAGAACATGCGCTAACTCTAAAGCTTGATAAAATCGCGGATAAAGACAGCGCTAAAGACAAGGAAGCACAAGAAGCAGCAACTGTTTATGAGAGGCTCGCAACCGTTGAACTTCCATTTGCTGTGGGAAAGTACGATAAAACTCGCTACTCGCTTGTAAGGCTAACCCCGCTAACAGGACGAAAACATCAGCTCCGCCGTCATATGAAGCACATCTCCCATCATATTTTAGGCGATACAAAACATGGAAGAGGCGAGCATAACAAGTTTATCCGCCAAGAGTTTGGCTGTCATAGAATGCTTTTACATGCTTATGAACTTCAAATAAAACATCCGCGAACAGATGAGATGTTAATCATCCAAGCATCTTTGGATGAGACATTTAAAGCAGTGTTTAACGCTTTTAAATGGGACGATAAGATAGTATAATCACACTTATTTTAAACAGGAGTTACAATGGAAGCAATCTACCCATACGCGCATATTATCCACTTGATTTTGGCAATCATATTTTTAGGCTATGTTTTTACCGACGTATTTATGATATCGGCACTTAAAAACAAATTTGCAAAAGATACCGACAAAGAGATTAACCAAACTTTAGGGGCAAAAAGCTTTAAAATTTTCCCTATCTCGCTACTTATTATTGTTTTAACGGGCGGCATGATGATGTCAAAATACATCAACTCAAATGCAGGTTTTTTTGAAACTGATTTACAAAAACTTCTTGTTATCAAGATAGTGCTGGCGTTAATTATCGCTTCTGGAGTGCTGTTTAATCTTTTTATAAAATTTACAGGTCGCAAAAAGCCCATTTTTATGCAAGAACATTTTCATAAAGTAGTTTTGGTTTTGGGCTTTTTTATAGTACTTCTAGCAAAAATGATGTTTAGCGCATAATTTTTTAAACGTTTAGATGAATAAAGTTAAACTTATAGCCGCTCTAGCGGTTATTGTCCTAATATTTTTAGTAGCTACAAGAGAGAGTAAAAGTAATTTGTCCTATATTGAACTTAAAAGAGACGCAACAATACTCGCTTTTGGCGATAGCATAACTTACGGCTATGGAGTAATGCAAAAAGATAGTTATCCCTCTCAGCTTCAGAAAAAAACAGGACTCCGCGTTATAAATGCAGGAATCTCAGGCGAAGAATCGTTAGAGGGGCTGCAGCGCCTTTCAACCCTTCTTGTAAATAAACCTGACTTGGTCATCCTCTGCCACGGCGGCAACGACATCTTGCGTAAACGCTCAGATGAAAAACTAAAAACAAATTTAATTGAGATGATAAATCTTATAAAAAAGAGCGGGGCAAAGGTTTTGCTTGTCGGAGTTCCAAATTTTGGCAT
>JAURYA010000136.1 GCA_030654155.1 Sulfurimonas sp.
ATCTATAAAATGTTTATCTTTTCAGCCGTTGCCGGTCGTGTCAATACCGAAATATTCAGTGAAAATAAACTCAACGGTGCCATCAATATTATTTTTTAAACTTTTGGAAATAGAAAAGATATCTCGATATTTGGATTGGTGATTACTTTTAGTCTGGTGTAGTTTTTCGAAAATTGGGAGCAGCGTGCAAACTTGAAAAAATTATTTTTTTAAAAGATTTTGAAGTTTCGTATTTAAGGGGTTTGTAGATGGTGGACCCTAGCTCAACCAACGAGTCCCTATTTTACGAAGCTAAAGAGATGTACTGTGAAGTAATACCCCTATAAGTACCCCTAAAAATCAAGGCTTGCATAGGTTTTAACTCTTATGGGATAAATGTCAAAAAAAATGTCTAGTAACGTGTAAAATATTCACATTTAGACATTGTTCATCATATAGATTAATCTGATATTGCCATAAAAATTTTGAGTTTAATTGATTCATTATCCATGTCATCATTGATAACGGCTGTAATGATTTCATGAAGTAAGGATTTTTCAATTTTACCTGCGGCTACGTGGTAACTGATGTTTTCCATTTCATGAATAAAGCGTTTGGCTACAAACACATACCCATTAAGTAGTAAGAATTGCGCTCCTACAGAAATTGCAATGCGTTTATTGCCATCTTCAAAACAGTGAAATTTATTAGCACAAAAAAATATATGGGTTAGTTTATCTTCAAATGTAGGATAATAGGCATCATTCTGGATATGATCCAAACAACTACCAAGTTGCTGAATGTCTAAATGTCCCATTGCCCCGCCACCACTTACTTCTACAGTTTTGGCATGTGTTGCTATAGCCTGCTCCAACGTCAGGTATATTAATGCCATTACTCGCGTTCCTTAAGGCGTTTAAAGACATCTTTTGCCTCTTCGAGTCGCTCTGCAAGCTCTTTACTTTTTTCTCCAAGAAAACGCTCAAAATCCATTTTTTGTACAGGTGTAATATACTCTTCAAGTTGTTGATGAAGTGCATCTCTAAA
Source organism: Sulfurimonas sp. (assembly GCA_030654155.1). Classification (GTDB taxonomy): domain Bacteria; phylum Campylobacterota; class Campylobacteria; order Campylobacterales; family Sulfurimonadaceae; genus Sulfurimonas. The sequence goes on from JAURYA010000136.1 coordinate 1,027, forward strand.
CGCTAAATCTCGACTCGCCATTTTGTTGCGGGCACGTTCAATCAATGGTTTCCAATGTGCTTGTGATTCAAATTCTTTGTACAAATGATCTGTTTCATATGAGGTTAATTGGGATCCCTTTCTCTTGGCTGACTCTTCGATAAGTTTCGCAAACCCAAATTCAAATGATGCGATAAGATCCAAAATTTCTGAATAAAAAGTATCTCGAACATTGTCTTTTTCGTGAAGTTTTAAGATTTTACGGTATTCCTTAGCATTTTCTCGAAAGATGGATAGGTAGATTTTGTCTGTATAGAGAGGATATTTAAATGTTCCCATATCAACATGATCTCTCAAAGCGTTGGTAAACTCTTTTCGATAATTTTCTTCTGCGAAAGAGGCTTGGATAAAATCTTCATCACGTTGATTAATATATTTAGTCCCACCACCTGTACGTTGGTTGATGGTATCAATAACAACATCTAAAATAGTTTGTCGCAATACACGGGCTGTTTCACTTTCAGTGAGCAACATGGCAATATTTAAGAGCGAGCGAAAGTCGAATATACCGAGATTTCGTACTTTGCTACCGACATCAATGTCGGTCACAAACTGTGCATTGATTGCTTCGCGAAACGCTTGCAATTTTTTTCCTTTTAGAACTTCATATCCATTGTGTTCTAGCTCATCACCATGTGCTTCTAAATAGCGTTCAACGGTTCGAATATCAATACCGAAAAAATCAGCCACTTGTTCTTTTACGAAACGCACACCATCTTCAAAGCGTACTCCCTGAAGATTGGTTGCTTTTTCGATTTCTTGTACAGCATAAGGGTTGTTGAGAATATTTTGTCGTTCCAAACTGGAATTGGTTAAATCTTTAGCCATACGAATATTTCCTTTATTGATTTGAGATTTTTAAACTCTTTCCATTCCCACGCTTCGTTTTCTTTTGGACAGTGGGCTTTAAGATGATTTTGGAGTTCTAAAGTTGTCATTCCATTTTCCAATCACATAAGATTTTGCCTATTTTAGGACTTTGCATCGTCATACCGTGCTTGACACGGTATCCATCCCCCATCTTTGCTCATTTTAATTTAGCCTGTCCCAGTTTTTTATGACCGCCTAGTATTATTCCTAAATGCAACGATGAGTTGGTATATCATTACGGCAATGGTAATTCTAACGATAGTCGCGTAAAACTCGATCCCTTTGTAAAGCTCGACATCTTTAAATGCAGCGATAGGATTAGTAATTTGGACTACATAACTGGAGAAATCCCATGGATGCAGTGAATGGGTAGAAACTATAATAACTGACCATATCAAATACATACCGGCTATCCATAGCCAATCTCTATCTTGGTACGTCAAAGTATAGAGATAAAATGATCCAAAAACACCTATCATAGAGAGCGAATAGGGTATATAGTGGCTTGTGATGAAATGTGTAATCATTTTGTCTTTATCATCGAATAACCATCCGAGGCTATCAAATCCCATATAACCTATTATAAATAGATAGCCCATGATGATAAGGGCAAGAAGTGATCTTAGCCAGTCGGTACCGAAATTGGAAATATATTTATTTAATGTAAGGGTGATAATCGTCTGGTGTCGGTTTGGTTCTGTGAAATTCGGGTCTTTTAGTTCATTGAGATAGAGTTCTTGTTCAAGGGTAAAATATTTGTTGGATTCTGTAATATTGTTTTGCATCTCAAGATGGGCTTTGATAAGTCGGGCTGTTTCTTTATTAGAAAAGTTTTCTTTAGTAAGAATCTTGCCATGTTCCGAGCTGTTATCATATGCAGATATACCCAATAAGTTGTTAGCATCGAATCGTGCATTGGTTAAATCGAGTTTTGTGATTTTTATGTTTTGCAAATCAAAGAGTTTATCAAATAAGGTATTTTGAAATGTAATTAAATTGTGAAATTCTACTAAACCAAAGTTACTATCATCATTAAATTTAACGCCATCGAAATAAGCTCCCTTTTTAAATATTGCCTTGAAAAAGACACATTCTTTTTTGAATTTAACAAATCCAAAATCTGCACGTTCATAAAATATACAAGAATTAAATGTAGTAAAATCCAGAAACTCTATATGAGAAAAATTAGCTTGCCCATGAAAATGTGCATGATTAAATGTTATATATTTAGTAACTTTTTTTGAAAAGTTTTTAAAAGTAAGTGGTGGAAAGTGAATATATTGTAAGTCTATTTTATGTTGAGTATTAAGAGTAGTTAGAATATAGATGAAAGTCTCATTGAATTGCTCTATTCTATCCTGCGCATGACTCCAATCTTGTTCTCCATTGTTTTCTGTATACCAAGTATCTTTTGATTCAAAGAGGATGTCGAATTGCTCCTGGGTCATAACTTGATCATCGAGAAGTTTTTTTATAGTTTTGTTTGTGGACACTATTTTTCCTTCATCATTGCGCCAATACTATTATAAACAAGGCTTTCATCTTGTTTGATGGAATTTAAAACGGATTTTTGGAATATGGACAAAATTTGTGCCTCAGTAACTAAAATAGTGATTATTATAGCGGATGAGGACTTATTTTTTAAATGATTTTAAAGGGGGGATTTAGTAAATGGTGGACCCTAGCGGGATCGAACCGCTGACCTCGTCGCTGCCAGCGACGCGCTCTCCCAGCTGAGCTAAGGGCCCAAAAGAGTTCTTTTGGATGGGAGCTGAAATTATGCCCTTTCTGTACTTAATTTTTGTTTGGATGTTAGTCTAAAGTTTTTGATAGGCTATGTCGATATAGTCTCTGCAATTAGTACTAAAAAGGTGTAATAACAATGAAAAAATTAGCATTTTTGATGATAATGGGGATGGTCAGCGTGTTATGGGGCTCAGAAGCGGTCACGGTTCAAGTTATTAGCGCCATTTATGAAAAATCGATTACGCATGAATTTGATGCGA
>JAURYA010000027.1 GCA_030654155.1 Sulfurimonas sp.
GAGATGGCCAGATCCGCACAGGCAAAGGCAGCGCCGATCTCTTTGTGCAGATAGGGGTGGGGGTGATAGCGGGTTGCCATCTGCGGCGAGAGCAGACCTTTAACCTTTTGGGCTTCAGCGAAGTCAGCCTGTCCGGTAAGATGAATGACTTGAGCCTTTTTCAACAGAGCAGGCAACTGAGGCAAGACAGCCTGGTTGATCAGATGGGCACCCTTGCTGCCGCCAACGATAAGGATTACGGGCAATTCCGCGGTGCAGAGCATTTCTTTGAGGGCTGCTTCACGCGTCCAGGTGCCGAGATCGCTGCGGACAGGGTAACCGGTCACCACCATGCGTTTACTGGCGTTGAAATATTTACGTGATTCACCAGCGGTAAGGGCAATGACATCAGAATAGCGGGCAAGTGATTTGAGCGCCAAACCGGGTTCAATATCAGGAACATACAAAACACTATTTGTGCGAGTTCCCGCCACAGCCATGGGAACGGCGACATAGCCGCCAGTGAAGAGTATCACATCCGGTTTGAAGGCTTTCAGGATACGGCGTGAGAGAAGCATACCTTTGGCGAGTTTAATCAGATTGCCAGGCAAGGTTCTCAGACCCACACCATGAACGCCGGCAGCAGGAATAGCCTGGTAAGGAATATTATAGTGAGCGATCAGGTCGGCTTCCATACCGCCTTCGCCTCCCACCCATAAAACGGATTCGGCTCGATTACCGAGAGCTTGTAGGACGGACAGAGCGGGATACACGCCCCCGCCGGTCCCCCCGGCGCAGATCAACAACCGCATGAGGGATGCTCCTTTCTGAAACTGTTTGAGGATCCAGTTTCGATTGACGTGCGATTCCAAAGAGGAGGCCGACACCGGCAAAAACGGTCACCAGGCTTGAGCCGCCGGAACTGATAAAGGGGAGGGCGTTGCCGGCGAAGGGAAGCAGGTTGACCAAAACACCGGTGTTGATGGCCGCTTCGAGAGCGATCCAGATGGTGATGCCACTGGCAAGCCATTTGCCCAGTTCGTCTTTTGCACGAAAGGCAATGGTCAATCCACGCCAGATTAAGGCGATGTAAAGTCCGAGAACAATAAATGCGCCTAACAAGCCAGTTTCTTCAGCGATAACAGAGAAGATGGAGTCAGTTGAGGCGACAGGTAAACCAATGAATTTGGTGGTTGAGCGTCCGATGCCAACACCGAAGATGCCGCCGTTAATGATGGCTTCAAGCGACCACTTGACGTGATCTGAGGCCTGTTCGGGGTTTTGCAATCCGTTCCAGTAATCCATGACACGAGTGGAGGCGGTGGAACTTATCTTGACGATCAGAATACCCAAGATTGCTGAGATTCCAACCACAAGTAAAATTTGGGTCAACTTGCCGCCCGCAATGTAAAAGAGGATGCCGCCTAGCAGCACGACAGTGGCGGCTGCAGAGACATCTGGCTGTGCAAGGATCAAACCGGCAGTCGAACCAACGATGGCGGCTATCGGGATCAAGCCAAATGAGAATTTGTTGATGGATTCCCCTTTGCTATGCAGCCAAAAGCTTAAGTAGATGATGACCATCAACTTTGCAAATTCTGAGGGCTGAACAGAACCAGAAAACAAACCACGTTTGGGAGAAGAGGCATCAGAAGAGCCAAAGATCAAGGTGGCTGCCAACAATGCCATGATCACCAACATGCCCAAGACGATGAAACGTTTGTAGCGGTGGTAATCAATAAAGGTGATGACAACCATGCCAATGATACCGATGGCGCCAATCACAACCTGACGCAGAACGGTTTCGTACTCAGAGTAACCCTGGTAACGGGCAAACTGCCAGC
>JAURYA010000145.1 GCA_030654155.1 Sulfurimonas sp.
AAAATCGGGATTTATCTTTTTAATATCTTTTAAAAACTCTTCGCCGTCGCGGATATAGCTGCGAAGTCCGACTTTCAGCCAGACATCGTACTCTTTTATCTTATGAATAAGCTCTAAGTTCTCTTCTTTTGTGGGTAAATCGAGGGCAACGCATAATTCCATTATTTTTCTCTTTGTTTTAATGATGAAATTATAGCATTTAAAACTATTTTACCAAACTCTTAATAGTAGCAACAATGCTTGGGTCTTCAAGGGTTGAGATATCCTGCGTAATCTCCTCGCCTTTTGCGATTGAACGGAGGATTCTTCTCATAATCTTGCCTGAGCGTGTTTTAGGAAGTCCCGGAACAAAAACGATATCATCGCAAAGAGCAATATTTCCAATCTCCTTTTTTATCATCTCGTTAAGCTCTTTCTCTATCGCTTCATAGCTCTCAAAACGGCTATCTTTTAGAGAATGTTTCATTACGACATACGCAAAAATCCCCTCGCCTTTAATTGGATGAGGCTTTCCTACAACCGCAACTTCGGCTACTTCATCCTCTTTTGCCAATGCCGCTTCAACCTCAGCCGTACCCATTCTGTGCCCTGAAACGTTAATAACATCATCTGTGCGACCCGTAATTGTTATGTATCCGTCCTCGTCGTAGTTAGCGCCGTCGCCAGTGAAGTAGACTCCTCTGCCGTTTTGTTTAACATCCCCGAAGTAAGATTTTACAAATCTCTCTTTATCTCCCCAGATTCCTCTTATCATAGCTGGCCAAGGACGAATGATGCACATAAACCCTGTCTCATGAGGCTCTTTTTTATTACCGTCTTTATCAAGAATCTCCGCAATTATTCCCGGAAGCGGCAGCGTTGCACAGCCCGGCTTTATAGGTGTTGCACCAGGCAGAGGGGAGATAACATGTCCTCCCGTCTCTGTCTGCCAGTAAGTGTCCACGATAGGGCATCTGCCCCCACCTACCTCTTCATAGTACCATTTCCATGCAGCAGGGTCGATAGGCTCGCCAACCGTTCCTAAAACTTTCAGGCTTGAGAGGTCATATTTTAGAGGCTCATGCTCTCCCATCTTATGAAGCACACGTATAGCAGTCGGAGCCGTGTAGAACTGGTTTACCTTATAATCTTGAACCATTTTCCATGCACGACCTGCATCAGGATAAGTCGGAACACCCTCAAACATGACAGTTGTTGCACCCATCGCCAGCGGTCCGTAAACTATATAAGTATGCCCCGTAATCCACCCAATGTCTGCAGTACACCAATATGTGTCATTCTCTTTTACGTCAAACACCCACTCCATAGTCATTTGAGCCCAAAGAATATATCCAGCCTGATTGTGCTGAACACCTTTTGGCTTGCCTGTACTTCCTGAAGTGTAGAGCAGGAAAAGCGGGTCTTCCGCGTCCATAGGCTCTGCATCGCACTCATTTGATTGATTTTTGATTAGTTTATTATAAGAAAAATCTCTACCCTCATGCCACTCAATCTTCTCGTTGTTTCTCTCAACTACTAAAATTTTCTCTACAGGACTCTCGCCTTTTGTAGCCTCATCGACTACAGGTTTTAACATGTAAGGCTTATCTTTTCTGTATGCTCCATCAGCCGTAATGACTACTTTTGCGTTGGCATCATGGATTCTGTCTCTTAGAGCCTCTGCCGAAAACCCGCCAAATACGATAGAGTGAATTGCTCCGATACGAGCACAAGCAAGCATCGCATAGGCAGCTTCAGGAATCATCGGCATATAGATAACAACACGGTCTCCTTTTTTTACACCAAACTCATTTTTAAGCAGGTTTGCAAAGCGGTTTACGTTGTTGTACAAATCAAGATAGGTGATAGTCTGCTTGTCGCCTCTGTCGCCCTCAAACAAAATAGCCGCTTTGTTTTTTCTTGTACCCAAATGACGGTCTATACATTGCGTTGAAACATTTAGTTTTCCGCCCTCAAACCACTTCACAAACGGAAAATCGCTTTCATCCAATACATTTGTAAAAGGCTCTATCCACTCAAGCTTCTCTTTTGCGTATCTTCCCCAGAACCCCTCATAATCCCTCATTGCTTCATCTTGCAACTCCTGATACTCACACATATTTTTTATTCTTGCGTCTTTTGCAAACTCTGGGTTTGGCTTAAAAATCTCTTTTATCATTATTTACTTCCTTTGGTTAATTTTAGGTATATCATAGCTGTCATGATTGCATCATTGACGGCATTGTGCACTCCCATATTAGGGATACCGCAGTTTTTTAAGATTGTATCAAATCGTAAATCAATATTTCCTTGTGGAATCAGTGAAATAGTTTTATCAAAGTATATTTCAGATACCTCAATCATCCTGTTTGGCAGTGTTATTCCAAGGAGAGGCTTTGTGTATTTGTTTATCATACTCACGTCAAACTCCAGATAATAACCTACAAGTGGTCTTGAACCCACAAAATTTAAAAACTCTACAATACCCTCCTTCGTTGTTTTTGCATCTCTTAAATCAAACGGGCGAATCCCGTGGATTTTAATACTTTTAGAGTTTATCTCTTTTGAGTTTTTTAAAAAAACCTCAAATGTTTGCGATGTTAAAATTTTGTTATCTTTTATCTTGATAGCTCCGATGGAGAGTATCTCATCCTCTTTATGATTTAAACCTGTGGTCTCCGTATCAAAGGCGACAAACTCCCCGCTTAAATCCTCCTCAAAGAGAAACTCAAAATTTCTGTCTTTGAGATTTTTGCGGTTAGCGTTGGTCTTGAACTTGGAGAAAAAATCAAACATACTTAAACCACCATACCCAGATGAAAATGAAAACTCATAAATTTTTTAAACTTGTTTATGATTTTAAAACCGTCTTTTAGCAAATCTCTCTGGTTTTTTTCCAGATTTCTTGGGTTTATGCAGTTGCTCTCATCCGCACTTTTTGCCTCCAGCACAGCTTTTAATCTGATGGCGCTTAGAGTGTCAAAGCTCTCTATTAACTCGGTCGCAAATGTTTTGTCTATCACCCCGATATTGTTTAACTCTTTGATTCGCTCGATAGTGTTTGTCGCTTTTATCTCATACTGCAGACTAAGCGTTCTAACGCCGTGAACAAGTGCGAAAATACCGCCTTTTTTCAAATCAAGTTTGTCATTATGCTCTTTTTGAAGCACAAAACCGGAAAAGAGAGATATCGGAGTTTCAAAATTTAAAACAGCTTTTGCAATATGAGCCAAAACATCGTCCCTTGCGTGAAAAACAGTATAAAGATAGTTTTTCAGCTCATCAAGAAGAGCGCAATCCCCTGCAACACACTTTGCGTCTAAAAATATACTCAGATTTCTCACACTCTCATCGCTCATATCGTATGTCCACTTGCCTATAAGCGTTTTATATGAGCTTATATCTCTGCGCCAAAACTCATTGCTGACCATCACATCACCCGCACATTTTGGAAACCCAAGCTCAAGAAGATAACCGTTCAACGTCATCATCGGCTCTCTAAAAAGCTCTACATCGACACCGTCTTTTATGATGAGCGCATTGTCCTGATCGCTTTTTATAGTCTGCTCTTCTCTGCCTTCACTTCCCATAACTATAAGAGCACACTTGTCTCTAAGCTCCTCTGAAACTGACATCTCAAAGAGTTTTTTATACACCTTTTCATTAAGAGAGGCTATAAGTTTTGTGATATATCTGACCTTGACACCCTTTGCTCTGAGTGTGATTATAAGGTTTTTAAAATCGTGCCCGATAGCCTTTAAATCATCCAATTTTTTCGCTTTGTCAATCTGAACGGCAACTAAATGCGAGTGGCTTGCAAAGTAGCTAAGCAGGTCAAGCTGTTCTAAAACGCCTACTATCTCTTCATCATCAAGCACAACCACCCTCTTGATAGAGTTGTGTGTCATGAGCAGAAGCGCGTTAAACAAGAAGTCGTTTATATCTATTGTTATAAGTCCTCTTGTGGCAATGGTCGATATATTTTTCCCGAGGTCATTATCTCCAAGAAGAACTTTTTTTCTCAAATCCGTGTCGGTAACAATCAAATAGCCGTTTTTCTCTTTTACGATTATAACCTTTGCCTTTAGCTCCTCTTGCTTACTAAGCGCGCTGTGTATGCTCTCGTTCGCCTCAACTACGCAGGCTACATGTAGAAAAATATCCGAGACTTTTGAAATAAGAAAAGGAGAGAGTTCACTCTGCGCATCGTAATCTTTCAGCTGTTTGTGACGCGTTATAAAATCCTGCAAAAAGTAACTTTGAACCTGTTTGTCCTGCATCAAATCAAGAAAATCTTCCTTTTTTATCTCATAACAGATTAGGTCCTCTTCAACAATGAACTTCGCTTTTGTGTTTCCGTAAATAAGCGCGTCGGCGTCAAAACTGTCGCCCGCACTGTAAACGTTGTGAACCTCATCATCGACATACTCCGTAACGGAGCCTTTTATGATGATATAAAAAGCTATTGAGGAGATTGAGGCAGAGATGAGAAGCGTGCCATCAGGATAGTAGGCAATATCTATTTTCTTCATCAAAGCATCCATTGCGTTAGAGCTTAAAAGCTCAAACGGATGGATAGACTCGATAAGTTTTCTTTGATCTTGTATGCTCACAAAA
>JAURYA010000029.1 GCA_030654155.1 Sulfurimonas sp.
AGTTTTGAGCTGTCTACATCAAACTTGAAAGAGTGCGTATATGGCTCATAGCAAAGACCCTGCTCTGAACACCCTTGATATGAAAGCTCAATCTCTACGCTTTTTATGCCTGTTACACCGGCATCTTTTTGCAAAGTTACAACAAAAGTAGGAGACTCCAAATAGACCATATCTCCATCATGATTTACACCCTTTGGAGAGGCTATCTCTTTCGCACTTATTCCACTGCCCTCTTTAATTGTAACCTTAGTCGCTTCGACATAAAGATAGATATCTTTTGCAACTTCAACACTCACTTCTATCTGCATATTGTCGTTTAGTTTTGCGGTTGGCTTAAAAGCCTCTTCGGGCATTAAAAATTTCGGCTGCGCGCCAAAAAGCAAAATTGATGAGAAGAGAAGCAAAAGAAGTTTTTTCATAATATATATTTTCCGATTTTTGTAATGTGGTAGGATTATACCAAATTAATGCAAATCATTAATTGAAGCGCGCATATTTATGCTATTTCAATGAAGAACACTCTTGGCGTGTGGCATCTATTATGGAGATTATTTTATTATCTATTGTTACAGCCATATCAAGCAATTTTAAAGCCTCCTCTGCCCTGTTGGTGTGACATAGAAGGTCGGCTAAATTGTTAAGAGCCAACGGATTAGTTTTGTCAATTAGCACTATTTTGCGGTAACTCTCTTCAGCACTCTCTATCTGACGCGTACTATAATAGGCATTTCCAAGAGCAAAGAGTATAGGGATATCCTGAGGCCAGCGACGAAGTGCGCTCTTGTAAGCAACTATTGCCTCATCGACCATCCCTGTTTTTTCAAAATCATATGCAGATTGTAGAAATATTTTTGGCGAAGCAGACGAGGGCAGCTCACCTGGAGGCAGAAGAACAACTCCCCAGTTACCGCTTCTCTGCCAAATAGCCGCAAATGTTTCTATCGGAACTGCCTCATTTGGTTTATCTCCAAAGTGCATTAAAATAGTTTGCGTCTTTGCATCATATCCCGTAACCGGCGCATAGTGCCAAAGCTCATACCATGAGAGACCGCGGTTTACAAGGACAATTACGGGATGATTATTTTTTAGTTCCATAAAAAGTGCGTCAAACTTAGGCTCCAGTGGGTAGGCAAGAAGACCATTAACCCTTGCCGCAGCAATTAGTTCTATCTGCAGAGTACCGCTCTTTGCTGGAATAAACGTTCTCTCATCCAACTCTTTAAGTGAAAGCCTTGGAGTATAGGAGCTGTTGGATTGCCAATAAGAGGAGAGCATCTCTATAGATGTTGAGCCGCAAAGCTCTGAGCGTGGAGCAACAAAAGGAACATCCACGCTGTATGAAGAGTAATTGCCATCTTTTGGCAAAGGATTGTTGTATGCACAGCCTGTTGAAAAAATCAACGAGGCTAGAACAATAAGTAGAGCGTAGTTTATACTCACATTAGTTATTTGTTATAGGCTTAGTAAAGTTAAAAACACTTGTCAATCCAAGAATGTCTGTAATCAGCAAAACTACAAATATAAAAACAATTGCACCGACTATTGACATACCCGCATCTGCACCGGCTGGCAATGTGTCAATTTGTTTCGCAACTACTGAAGCCTCTTCATCAGTCATTGAAGCAACTCTCGCCTCAATAATTTTTGTGTCAACTCCCAGCTCCTCAAACCTTTTTGCAACATCTTCACGAGATAAAATCCCTGCAAGCTTCTCTTTAGATGAAACAGTGCAAGAGCCAAGCGCCTCAGTAGAAGCTATTTGGGCAAACGAAACCTGAGCAAACAGCGTTGCGCTTAGAATAAACGATAAAATGAGTTTTGAAACTTTCATATAATTCCTTTTGAACAATTTTTGCAAAAAAAAACAGACGACAATTCTTAGATGCATTGTATATTGTAATTATATTAACATTAAACAAAGCTGGAGAGTTTAAAAGATGGCTATAGATTAGAAGAGAAGTAACCGCTACCTAATTGTTACCCAAAGTTACTTTTTATTTATTTTAACATACTTTTTTTGGACATCTTTCTGACACTCTCTTCAAAAATTGATGCACTATATGCCTCTGCCTGTTGTCATGGTCTCTTCACTCACGCAAAGCGGAGCTAAAACTACACTTGAAGCTTTAGAAGCCGGTGCAGTTGATTTTGTTGCAAAACCGCATTCACACATATATGACGGAAAAAATGAGATAGGCAACGGGGAGAAAGTCTCGGGACATAGACCCTCTGTTGATGTTTTGTTTAACTCGGTTGCTAAAATTGCCGGTGCAAATGCGATTGGCGTTATTTTGACAGGAATGGGCAGTGACTGGGCAAAAGGACTGTTGGCTATGAAAAATGCAGGTGCTAGAACGATAGGGCAGGATGAAGCAAGCTGTGTCGTTTACGGCATGCCAAAAGTCGCTTATGCGATCGGAGCCGTTGAGAAGCAACTGCCGCTAAATAGAGTGGCAGATGGCATTCTTTCACTTATTTAAAAATTTTTCCATCTCGTCTGAGGGTATTGGTTTAGAATAGTAATAACCTTGAATAAAATCACATCCGTTTTCAACCAAAAACTCTTTTTGATCTTTAGTCTCAACACCCTCGGCGATTACGCTTAATTTTAAACTATGAGCAAGAGCTATTATGGCTCTTGCAATGCTGACATCCTCTTCATCATCAGGAAGACCGTCCACAAAGGATTTGTCAATTTTTAGCTTATCAATCGGGAGGCGCTTTAGGTACGAAAGAGATGAGTAGCCCGTTCCAAAATCATCAACGGCAAGCTCGATTCCCATATCACTGATATGATTTAAAACACCTATTGCATTTTCAGGATTTTTCATAATCTCTCCCTCAGTGACCTCAAGCTCCAGCCACTCAGGCTTGCACCCGCTCTCTTTTATCATCGCGCTTAATTTATCTACACAACCCTCTTGCCCAAGCTGTCTCATAGAAAGATTAAGTGCCAACACCCCAGGGTTTAATCCCATCTCATGCCACTCTGCTATCTGTTTCATCGCAGTTAGCATTACCCACCTATCAATAGCTAAGATAAGTCCCGTCTCTTGAGCAAGAGGAATAAATTTATCAGGAAAAACCAATCCTACATTTGGATGCAGCCATCTAACCAATGCCTCCATACCGATAACTTTATCTGTTCTGCCATCAACTTGAGGTTGATAATATACAACAAACTCGTTATTGCTTAAAGCTTTTCTGAGGCTTGCCTCCATAACAACCCTCTCAAATGCCTTCTCTGTCATCTCAGATGAGTAGTATTGGAAGTTATTTTTACCCTCTTCTTTGGCTTTATACATAGCTGCGTCGGCATATTTTAAAAGATTGTTTGCACTTATGCCGTCGTTTGGAAAAATGCTGATGCCTATGCTTGTCGTAACATAGAGTGTGTGATTTTCTATATTAATCGGTTCAGAGAGTGACGAAATAATTTTTTGTGCCAAAAGTGAAGCATCAGTCACTTCTTTTAAATCTTGAACTAAAACTGTAAACTCATCTCCACCCAAACGTGATATTGAATCCTCTTTACGCATAACTAACTGAAGTCTTTTTGCTATTATTTGAAGAACCTTGTCTCCGATTGAGTGACCTAGCGAGTCGTTTATCTGTTTAAACCTATCCAAATCTATAAAGAACAGAGCAAATTTACTCTTCTGGCGTTTACCTTTTTCAACGGCTTGCTCGAGCCTGTCATTAAACAAAATTCTGTTTGAAAGCCCCGTAAGTAAATCATAATGGGCCTGATAATCCAAGATATTTTTTTGCATACGAAGTTCAGCCGTGTATCTGTTTATCAGCTTATAAATCAATACAACAATTATTATTACAAGTAAAATAGTTGCCATTATAGAAATCCATCTAATAAATACAATGGTAACCATATAGTAATCCATCTC
>JAURYA010000009.1 GCA_030654155.1 Sulfurimonas sp.
AATCTAGTCTCTGCCGATGCCGTTCAGCTTGTATCAAATATTGAAATTTCTCACTTTGAAAAAATTTTACAAAACAACCCAATCTCATATCTACATGTCAAAACGAACTCCAACCAAAACCGCGCCCCTCCTTTAGCTTCCTAACAACCAAAAAATAAAACAAAAAACTTTACGAAATAATATTATCAATATAGGATAGAACTATGAAAAAACAGTTATGTTTATCATTGGTTGCGTCTTCATTTCTTTTTGCCCAGACAGATATAGAGCAGTTAAGAACAGAGATGAACAAACAGCAGCTAATAATAGAAAAATTACAAGAAAAACTTGAAAAACTTGAAAATGCAAATGCAAATAAAGAGCCGATAAAAACAGAAAAATTTGTGGCTCCGCAAAGAGAGGCTTTTGATCAGTCAAAATTTATGCCTGATATATCGCTTATCCTTGATGCTTCTTATGTAAGCAGAAGTAAAAAAGATGACGAAGTAGCCCATCTTGAGGTGCCCAGCGTTGTTCACGGGCTTTTAGGCTCCCACTCTGATGGCGATGTTACACACTCTACCTACAATGCAAACAATGGGTTTAATCTAAACTACGCCGAACTAGCACTCTCCAGCTCCGTTGACCCCTATTTTACTATGGATGCCATATTTCACCTCAGCGAACACGGGTTTGAGATAGAAGAGGCGTTTGTTACCTCTACGGCTTTGGGTCACGGATTAAGAGCAAAAGGCGGAAAGTTTCTCTCAAATTTCGGTTATTTAAATGAAAAACATCACCACGCATGGAGTTTTAGCGACATGCCTCTGGTTTATGAAAGCTTTTTAGGTCTGCATGCTATCAATGAAATAGGCGCTCAGCTCCAATGGACGGCCCCTACATCTACATACCTGATGTTTGGTGCAGAGGTGTTGCAGGGAGAAAATGAACAGATGTTCGGCAACAACACGATTGGCGATGTGGAAGCTCCAATAGCCAAAGGCTCTAGTGCGCCATCGCTATTTGTTGCGTATGTAAAATCATCAATCGATATAGACGACACTACTATCTTAGGCGGGATATCCTACGCAAACGGAAGCTCAAGAGTAGATCACTCCCAAGAGGAGGTTCCCAGCGCGTTTAGCGGAGATAGTTCTCTTTATGGCATAGATTTGACCGTAAAACACTATTTTGATTCCTATAGCTTCCTCTCATGGCAGAGCGAATGGCTTATGAGGGATATGGACGGCATAGGGTATGCTCTCGACCCAGCCGATATAAGTGTTGTAACCACCACAACAAATCTGAGAAAAAAACAGGCGGGAATCTATACCCAACTGGAGTATGGAATAAACAAAAACTGGTCTGCCGCTTTAAGATATGACACAATCTATAAAAATGATGTTGTAGAGGATGGCGTAAACCTAAATGAACCGGACTCTTTAAACAGCTACTCCGCAATGCTAGAGTACAAAACAAGCGAATTTGCGAAATTCAGGCTTCAGTATAACCGCAATGAGGCGCTTTACAACGAAGATGGTCTAAGACAAAAGATTGATACGATTATTTTTCAGACAAATATCGCTATCGGCGCTCACGGCGCCCACTCATTTTAGGAGATAATTATGAGATTTTTACTACTGCTTTTACCGCTAACTCTTTTTGCAAACCTTAACATAGCCGTTAGCTACCCTTATATAGGTGCTCTAACAAAGAGCATCGGCGGCGAAAATGTGGAAACAGTCGTACTGGCAAACGGAAATTGGGACCCTCACTTTATAGTTCCCAAACCCTCGCTTATATCAAAGGTAAGAAATGCCGACGGGCTTATTATGAACGGCGGACAACTCGAGATTGGCTGGCTGCCTCCGCTTATAAAAAGAGCCGGCAATCCAAAAACAAATGTTAATGCCAGTACATTTCTAAATCTCTCTAATCATATCTCTATGATAGACAAGCCTCAAAGCCTCAGCCGCTCCGGCGGAGATTTGCATCCTGATGGAAATCCGCACTTCCATCTTGACCCAAACAATATTCTTATTTTGGCAAATATCATCAAAGAGTATTTGTCCTCAATTGATTCAAAAAATTCACAAATTTATGAGAAAAACTATACGGTTTTTTCTGACATGTGGAAAAAGAAGATTGAGCTGTGGAACAAGAAGATGCTAAGTAAAAAAGGGGCTAAAGTTGTACAGTTTCACAATATACTTGCGTACTTCAACAAGGCTTATGGAGTGCAAAATATAGCTACCATTGAGCCTCTTCCGGGGATTCCGCCATCTTCAAAACATACCATTGAGACAATCGAGCTTATGCAAAAAGAGCAGCCTTGCTGCATCTTGCATGATGTTTACCACTCCACAAAAACGGCTGAATTTATGTCAGAGAAAACCGGTGTAAAAATAGTTTTAATGCCTCATGATATCGGAGCGTTGGACTCTGTTGAAGATTTGACATCTCTATTTGATTATCTCACAAGTGCCATAAAATGATAGATATTCTGCTCGTACCAATTGCTCTGGTCATTATTCTTGTAATGCTTCACTCCTATTTTGGCATGGAGATATTAAAACGCGGCATCATCTTTACCGACCTTGCAATCGCGCAGTTTGCGGCTCTGGGCTCATCTGTGAGTCTCGGTTATTTTCACGAAGAGCACTTCTACCTCTTAACTCTTGGCTTCGCACTTCTTAGCGCGTTTCTCATAGCTTTTGCCTCTACGCGAAAACTCCATCTTGAAGCGTTTATCGGGATACTCTATGTTTTGGGTGCCAGCGGTATTATGATGGTGCTCTCCCACTCCGCAGAGGGGATGGAGCATTTCAAATCACTTCTAGCAAGCGATATACTCTTCACGCCTCCGAGTGAAGTTGTAAAAAGCGGGGTTATTTACGCTTTTGTAGCAGTTGCTCTCTACTTTTTATATCCTAAGTTAAACGGCTTTTTAAAAGAGCTTCTCTTCTTCTCGCTTCTTGCCGTAACCGTTACCTCTTCTGTTGCACTTGCAGGGGTTTTTGTGGTCTTTGTACTACTGATAGCACCGCCGTTTGTAGCTCTCTCTCTAAACTTTAAAAAACCTTTGCTGGGCAGTTTCTTTTTTGGATGGTTTTTTAGTATAAGCGCAATTACACTATCATACTTTTACGACTTGCCGACCGGCTACGCCATTGTATTTTTAGGCGCATTTTTAACCGCAGTTGCAGTTTTAGTAACATCAAAAAAGGTATCAAAGAACTGATATGAAATACCCAAACGAGTGGACGCAAAAAGAATTTTTGCAAAACAAAAAACGACTTGAAGCAGAGGGCATAAAAGTAGTGCTGATTGACACAATTCTTTCGCCGATTGATGGTGCCGATACGATAGTTTACAACCCTTATGAGCTAAAAAATGAGCCTGAGGGGAGCATCTTTGTATTTTACTGCGACAGCGGAAAAGCAACGTTAAACAGGCTTGAAGAGTATAAAAAAAGGTTTCCGAACCATCACTGCATCTCACTCAAAGGCGGCAGAGGATATTGGCGCATAAATATGAGTGTTTTAGATGACTAGACACGAAGAACAGCTAGATAGCTTCATCAAAAATCTACTTAGCGAAAACTTTTATGATGCGCATGAAGATTTGGAAGTTCTCTGGTATGAGAGAAGATTTGAAGAGAGTGATGAAGTGAGGCTAATAAAAGGATTTATAAACGCCTCTGTGAGTTTTGAACTCCGCAAAAAAGGAAAGATGGAAGCTTCACAAAAAGTTTGGAATAACTACCTGAAATATAAAGATTTAGTCAACAAAATCGACTCCCCACATGTAGAAAAATATCATTTAATTATAAAAATAATAGATAAAATATATAGATAAACAAACCCTTTAATTGCAATTTTGATATAATTCAGAAAATTTTAGGGAGGACAAAATGGATATATCAAAATACACTGACTTAGTTATTGTTTATGCCGGCGAATATGGTTTAAAAATTGTTGCAGCCTTAGCTATATTTTTTATCGGCAAGTGGGGAGTGAAAAAATTTACTACTATTGTCAAAAAACTAATGCTAAAAGCCGAATTAGATTTAACACTGGTTGAATTTTTAGAAAATGTTATCTATTTCGCACTCCTAATAGTTATTGTTTTGGCTTCACTAAATGCGCTTGGCATCAACACAACATCATTCTTGGCGGTATTTGGTGCTGCATCTTTGGCTGTCGGTTTGGCACTTAAAGATTCGCTATCAAATATCGGTGCGGCACTGCTCATTATCATCTTTAGACCTTTTAGGGTTGGAGATTTTATAGACAGCGCAAGTGCTTCCGGAACAGTACAGGAGATAAATCTTTTTTCAACAATAATGATAACCGGCGATAACAAAACCATTATCGTTCCAAACTCTTCAATTATCAGCGGCAATATAGTCAACTACTCGAACAAACCTACCCGCAGAATTGATATTATATTTAAAATAGGTTATGAAAATGACTTAAAATTGGCAAAAGATACACTTATGCAGATTATGCAAAGCGACAGCAGAGTTCTAGCTGAGCCTGCACCATTTATGGCAGTTGATGAGCTTGGCGAACGCACCGTTAATCTGGTTTTGCG
>JAURYA010000018.1 GCA_030654155.1 Sulfurimonas sp.
GTTTGGAAAAGTGAAGGTTCAACCTCTGTGGTATATTACCCCAAAACTTCCCAGTGTCCGCCCTTGAGGCTTCCAACTCTTTGAAGTCTGTTTTCATCTTTTAGTTTTTTTATGACTTTTTTCACACCAGATTCACTCATACCCAGTTGTTGACATATCTGCATGATGGTTATTTTATTATCTTGCATAATCAAGTCTAAGATTTTTTGGTCACTTTTTAGGTTACTTTTTTGGTCACTTTTTTTAGATTCCTTAATGTACTCTTTTAGGGATTGCGTTATTATCTCTAGCATAAACTCTATAAAAGGTGTAGATTCTCCTACGCTTCCGGCATCTTCTAGCGCTTGATAGTATTCTGATTGATGATTTCTCACCACACTTTCTATGGGCATGTATGTAAAAATATCTTTAAATGATTTTAGTATTACAGTTTGCCAAAGTCTTCCGATGCGTCCATTGCCATCGCTAAATGGATGAATAAACTCAAACTCGTAGTGAAATACACAACTTGCAATAAGCGGATGTTCGTCTGTGCTTTGAAGCCACTCAAAGAGCTCGTCCATAAGTTTTGGCACTTGACTAGGCGGCGGTGCAACATGGGTTACGCCGTCTTTGCCGCCGATGCCTACATTGCTGTTTCTATGACTTGCTTTATGATTTTTGATGTAATAGCATATGGCGGTTTATAGCTCATCCCACTCCCTCCTTAATTTGCATCTTCCAAAACTATCTCATAACTTACATTAGGTTATGAAAAAAGCCTATATTCCCAAAAACTGCTCTACACTAAAAATCTCCAGCCCGCAATTAAAAAATTTACCGTCGTTTGTAATAATAGCTGTGCAACTGTTATGTTTCGCACATAAACATTGGAGTACATCTTCTAAATCTAAGTTACCATCTTGCGCAAGCTCCACACCCTCAAAAAGTATCTCTTTGCTAAAATTTAAAATCTCCCAATCCACAAAAACGACATTTTTAAAAAACTCTAGCGTTTTTGCTTTTTCTTTTGAGATGTAAAATAGTGTTGTCAACATATCTTCACTTACACACAGTACAGCATCATCGTAGATTGCTTTTTCTACAAGCTCCATAGCTCTCTGATGCCCTGCTCTTTTGGCATCGATAATGTCAGCTACCACATTTGTATCTAAAAAGATTTTTTTACTCATGAGTCTTTTCCAATGCAACCGCTTCTTTAATCTCGCTCGATAATAAGTTGCTATATTTGTCGTCTATCGTGCCGCTGCCTGCGTATTTTTTCAGTCTTGAGAGCTTCTCTTTTTTCTCTTTTTGCGATTTTTTCTCCAAATACTCTTTAAACTCTTTGGCATAAGGGGGAGAGAGAAAAAGACCTTTGTACTCATGTGTCTTTTTATCTTCTATATCGATAAAATCATACATTTGCAATTTATCAATATTTCTTGCTAAATCTCGAATACCAACTATTGTTGTCATTTGGACTCCTTGTTGTCTTTTAGATAATCATACCATATTTGGTACGAATATTTGAATTCACAATTCAACTTACCCCAAAACCTCTAACTCATCACTATATTTATGCTCACAATACTGCTCATAACTTGACTTATAGATTTTATAATGTTCCGAGCTTCTATGCCCATCAAGTGCCGCCTCATCTCTCCAAGTCTCAACTGCAAAAAACTTCTCAGGTCTATCTTTGCACTGAAAAATATCGTAAAAAATACATCCGTCTTCAGCTTTAGAAGGCTCTACCATAGCACTTAGAAGCTCTTTCATCTTCTCTACGCCATCTTTTTTGGCTATAAATGTTACTTTTTTTGTTATCGTCATATCTATTTCTTCCCCGAAGTGGTTAAATTTTAATCCAAGGATTATATCTAATTAGAATATAATATTAAAAAAAATTAGGATGTCGACATTGGATTTAGTTCTAAATATTGAAGATATTATAGAGAAAAACGGAAGTAATTTTGAACTCTCCAAACTCTTCAAAGCTTTTATAAACGAGTACAAAACCTCCCTGCCTGAGCTATTTCAAAAGAGCCAAGGCAAAGATTTTTTAGTCCGCCACACAAAGCAATTAGACTCCATAATCTCTTTAATGTACAAAACGGTTCTAAGACAAATCTTTGGAAACTACCTTCCGATGAGAAGCTCCATCCCAATAGCCATTGTCGCACTTGGTAGCTACGGCAGAGAGCAGCTCTGCGTTCACAGCGATATAGATCTGCTCATAGTTTATGAAAAAATTGAGGGTTTTAACAGTGAGCTGATAATAGAAAAATTTTTTTATCTCGCTCTTGATGCCGGTCTCAAACTTGGGCATAGAGTGCATGAGGTAAATGATCTATTTCGTGCAAGCGGCGAGGATATTACAATCAGAACTTCACTTATGGAAGCCAGATTTGTAACCGGCTCAACTCTAACGTGGC
Source organism: Sulfurimonas sp. (assembly GCA_030654155.1). Lineage (GTDB taxonomy): Bacteria > Campylobacterota > Campylobacteria > Campylobacterales > Sulfurimonadaceae > Sulfurimonas. Next base: position 2,418 of record JAURYA010000018.1, read on the forward strand.
ATGCAACAGGCAAAGAGCTGAACAGGATAAGGCTTTATAATCAAAAAGAGTTTATTCTTGCAAAAATCGAAGAGGCTCAATATAGACGCAAAAAGTATCCAAACTCGATGCAGCCAAATATCAAGGAGAGTGTCGGCGGGCTTCGCGACTCCAACCTTATATTTTGGATTGCTCAAACTATCTATGGCGTTACAACTCTAAAAGATTTAACCGGAGTTCTTTTTTCTGATGAGGAGTATAAAGAGTACAGAATGGCGCTAGAGCTGCTTTTTCGGCTCAGAAGCGCTCTGCACCTAATCGCGAAAAAACAAGAAGATAGACTTCTTTTGGAGTTTATCCCAGAAGTCAGTCTTCTTCTTGGCTTTAATAACCAACAAAAAATGGTAACAAAAGTCCTTGAAGCACAGTGGCGAATAAGCAACTTTACTCAAATATTTGTTAAAAAAATGACTAGAGCGTACATTATTGACATGTCAAATATTGCCAAGTTTAGAAAAAGTCGTCTTAGCAGAGGCATTTATGAGCTAGAGGGCAGAGTTTATGCTTCCTACAACCTCGAAGTTCAGCCTCTAAACAGACTTTTGGAGACTTTGGTATCACTGCCGGATAAACCGTACCATTTTGACGCTGGATTTTTGCGTCAATTTACCTACACAAAAATATCATATCCGCTGCAAGTAAAAACTTACACGCTTTTAAAAGAGCTTTTTAAAAAAAGATACATGTACTCATTTTTAAAGCTGTTTTATGATGCGGGAATACTTCATCATCTCTTTCATAACTTCAAAAAAGTGCTCCATATGCCGCAGTTTGACGGCTATCATCACTATCCGGTGGATATCCACTCAATCAAATGCGTTGAAGCGTTAGAAAACATTAAAGAGCCATTTATTAAAAAACTTTATGATGAGTTTAGCGATGATGAAAAACTACTGCTAAAAATAGTAACCCTCTTTCATGACACAGGAAAAGGAAGAGTTCAAGACCACAGTGAAGTCGGTGCAAAACTGATAGCGCCGTTTGTAAAAAAAATGAAGTTAAAAGATGAAGATATACAAAGATGCGTAACTTTAGTCAAGCAGCATGTAACTATGAGCAACGTCGCTTTTAAAGAGAACATCCATAACGAAAAAACGCTCTATAAATTTATGTCAAATATCGAAGATGTTAAAAACCTAAAGCTACTTTATGTCTTAACTTATGCGGACATTAACGGGGTCGGAGAGGGTGTATTTAACTCATTTGGCTCAAATCTGCTTTATGAACTCTACGCAAGCGCACTTGAAGTTGCTGAAAATTTTGGAAGAATAAACGATGCGACAAAAAGAATAAATATAGAAAAACGAGTCATAAAATTACCAGAATTTAGTGAGTTGCCAAAACTCTTGCAAAACAAACTTCTTAGGGTTGAATCAAATCTTTTCTTTTTTAAACATACCCCGACAGATATAATAGAAATTGCAAAAAAAGCCAAAGAGACAAAAGAGTATATCTACTCCATAAATGCAGACAGATCTCTAAGCATTGAAATATATAGAAAGATTCCGCTCAACATTGGTTATCTGCTTGCAATGCTTAGCCATCTTGATGTCGCTTCTATGGAGATTTTTACACTCTTTGACGGTGTGAAGTATTTTAAGATAGAGTTCATAGAACATGTTGACGAAAATGAGGCACTTCGTATAGAAGATATTGTCAACAATGCTTTTGATATGAACAAACACATAAAGCTAAAAGATGTAACCATATATAAGGATGAGATAAGCGTCGATTGTGAACACTCGCTCACACACGCCGAAGTAACAATCAGTACGCAAAATCAAAAGGGTCTGCTGGCTTATATCATGGAGTGTTTTGAAGAACTTAAGATAAATATCGTAACCGCAAAGATTCACAGCACCAAACATAAGGTAAGAGACAGCTTCTTAATTGAAAAACAAAACGATATATGCAATAATGTCGAGAAAATTTATACACTGCTAACAAAAAAAATTTAAATGCCGCTTCATGCGGCAAGCTTTAGTGCCATAGCGGCTAGCGAAGATGGCGGAATTACTTCCGACATCGTTTAAAATAAATGAAGGGGTTCCTTTCATTTTACGCAGTAAAATTAAGGGAATAATTAATGTGTGGGATTGTTGGATATATAGGTAAAAAAAATACAAAACAAATTTTATTAGACGGACTTAAAGAGTTAGAGTATCGCGGCTATGACTCGGCGGGAATAGCTGTTTTAGAGGATGGGCACTTTTCAAACTTCAAAGCGGTCGGAAAACTAGTCAACCTTGAAGCCAAAACAAAAGATTTTAAAACAGAGGGTTTTGCGGTTGGAATCGGTCACACAAGATGGGCAACGCACGGAAAACCGACGGAGCTAAACGCTCACCCGCATTTGGGTGAAAACTCTTACGTCGTTCACAACGGAATCATTGAAAACTATGCAACTCTAAAAAAAGAGCTCCAGACAAGCGGTGTTACTTTTTTAAGCCAGACAGATACGGAAGTTATAGTTCATCAGTTTGAAAAAAACCAAAAGAGCGCAAAAAACAGTTTTGAAGCTTTTGCCAAAACAGTCTCAGAGCTTCACGGTGCCTATGCTATTTTACTAGTTACAAAGACAGAACCGGACACAATCTTCTTTGCAAAACACGGCTCACCCATGCTTGTTGGAATTAACGCCGAAGAAGAGAAATATTTTGCATCTTCAGACACTCCGCTAATTGGGCATTGCCAAAGCGTAAACTATTTTGAAGACGGTGACTACGGATATGTAACGCCAAAAGAGATAGCTATCTTTGACAAAAACAAAACAAAAAAAGAGGCTAAGTTTTCACCACTTTCACAAAACAAACTGCTGGCTCAAAAAGACGGTTTTAGATTTTTTATGGAAAAAGAGATTTATGAGCAGAGCGTAGTAATGTCGGACACCATGATGGGAAGACTCGGTGAGAGCGAGATTCTCTTTGACGAACTCGACAAAAATCTTTTTGATGGCATAAATGAGATAAAACTTTGCGCATGCGGAACCTCATACCACTCTGCCATGAGCGCATCATACCTGCTTGAGCGCTACTCTAAAATAAGAACTTCGCTAGAGATTGCCAGTGAGTTTAGATATAGAGAGCCGATTATGAGCAAAGATACTCTTTTTGTAGTAATCTCTCAAAGCGGCGAAACTGCGGATACGCTTGAAACGCTGAAAATGGCAAAAGCAGCGGGACTGAAAACTTTGGTTATCTGCAATGTTGACAACTCCTCAATGGTAAGATTAGCCGATGCGACAATACTAACAAGAGCCGGAATTGAAAAAGGTGTGGCTTCAACTAAAGCTTTTGCAACGCAGGTTACGGTTTTTTGGATGCTCTCTCTTTTTATTGCAAAATTAAAAAACTCTCTTAGTGCAGACGAAATAGCTTCGCATATATCACTTCTTCGTGAAGTTCCATCACATGTAAAAGTTACGGATGATATGCATGAGCGTATAAAAAGATTATCAAAAAGATATCTTCACGGTCACGGCTTTTTCTTTATCGGCAGAGATATTTTCTATCCTCTGGCACTTGAGGGAGCGTTAAAATTAAAAGAGATCTCATACCTTCACGCAGAGGGTTATCCGGCCGGTGAGATGAAACACGGCCCGATTGCGTTGGCTGACCCTGAACTCTTTACAATTGCCCTGCTTCCAAAACATCTCCACTATGAAAAATCAAAAAGCAATGTTGAAGAGCTAAGCGCGAGAGATTCAACTATATGCGCTATCAGTCAAATAGAGTTTGACAAAGCTGATGATTTTATACAAATTTCTTCATGCAGCCACTACATGTTAGAATTTTTTGAGATGATGGTGGTTTTGCAACTGTTGTCTTTAGAGATATCTGTAAGATTAGGAAATGATGTCGATATGCCTAGAAATTTGGCAAAAAGCGTAACTGTTGAATAATTAATTGTTATTTCAAACTAAATTTATATTTTCTTAGATACTATTAACAAAAAATTACCATAAAGTGATTTCTTATGACAACAAAATCTAGACTCTTACTCATAGTTACCCTTATGCTTCTTGGGCTTACCGCAGCGACAATAGTCAATATTTCTCTTAACTTTAGAGAGTACAGCATAAATAGTGCTGTTGAAAAATCGCAAATGGCAGCAAACATTGTAAAAGACGGATTGACCGCTCATATGGTTAACGGCATAATGGATAAAAGACAATACTTTTTAGACAAGATCGCAACCAGCAACAACATAAAATCCCTCTGGATTGCAAGAGGAGATAAAGTCATTGCTCAATACGGTGAAGGCTTATATACAGAAACAATTAGAGACGCTATAGACAGAGAGGTCTTAAAAACAGGAGAGAGTGTACAAAAAATCACAGAAAATGCGAAAAGCAGCACTCTAAGAGTTACTATCCCTTATAAAGCTTCAACCCCTATTGACAACACAAACTGTATATCATGCCACAATGTAAATAGAGGCGATACGCTGGGCATCATCAGTATGGAGTTTGATATCAGCGAAATGAGAAGCAGCGGGATGATAACTATCCTTAAAATTTTAGGAATAAATCTGCTCTTTATAGTTGTTGTACTTGTTTTAATAAACTACTATGTAACGCCGTATTTGAACCTGTTCTCAAATCTGCAAAACGGTATTAAAAAAGCGTATAGCGGAGATTTTACACATAAATTTTCAACAAAAGTCGGCGGAGATGCTAAAAATGTTGTAGAACAGATGAACTCTCTATTTCACAAAATGCAAGAGACTTTTGGGGACATTAAGCACAATCTTGCGACTTTTATACCACAAAGAAATGCTTCCAGCGATCCTCTGCATGAAGCAAAAACAATTATCAGTGAACTCTCAGATATCTATAAATTCAAAAAAACTATAGAGCTTGATGCCTCAAAAGATGAAGTTTATTCAAGAATTATAGATATACTTAAACTAAAATACCATGTCGGGCACTTTGCTTTTTATGAAGTAAACAATATAACTTCTGAGAGAAAACTAATCTACAGCACTGAAGAAGACACTATCTGTTTTGAAAAAACAAACAAAAATGCTCTGGAGTGCAGAGCTCATAGAACAAACAGCGTAACTATCTCGACGGAGTTTCCAAATCTATGTCGGGCTTGTGTTGCAATAAATATAGACTATGTTTGTATCCCTTTTAATATCAATCATGATGTTTCTCTGACTGTTTCCATGACGTCTGAGAATAGAGATGAAGTTGAACTTATGAAGAAAAATATCTCAAGTATCAGACACTATCTTGAAGCAGCTAAACCTGTTATAGAGAGCCAGATTTTAATGGAAAGACTAAAAGATACATCTCTTCGCGACGGCATGACAGGTCTTTATAACAGAAGATTTTTAGAAGAGATAATAGATAAAATAATGAGTCAGGCAGACAGAAAGAAAGACACCTACAGCGTTATGATGCTCGACGTTGACTTCTTTAAAATGGTAAATGACACTTATGGACATGATATTGGAGACAAGGTTATTGTTGCACTCTCAAAAGTCCTAAAAGACAATATTCGTGAATCTGATTTGGCAATTCGCTACGGAGGAGAAGAGTTTGTACTTATGCTATGCAATGCAACAGAAGAAGGAGCAATGGCAGTTGCTACAAAAATTCACTCTGCATTTGGTGCTCTATCATTTGACGTTGGCAACAGTGAAGCCCTGAAAAAAACCATAAGTATAGGTATGGCAAAATTTCCAACCGATGGTGACACTATATGGAAATGTATCAAATATGCCGATACGGCTCTATATGTTGCAAAAGATACAGGAAGAAATAAGATAGTTGAATTTAAAGCTGATATGTTTAAAAGCGGTGACGAGTTTTAATATCGTTTTCTTTGGTACTTTTTTAAAAAAAGTACCCAAAAAAGGACTTTTCTCATAAATTTCTAAAAACTAAAAACTCACTTCGTTCAGACAGTTTAGTTTTTTTAACGAAATTTACTCAAAAAATCTATCTCTTAAAAAACCAAAGTGCCACACAAGAGATAGAAAACATAAAAAATTAAAAGAGTGATGCAGATTCAAGGAGTCTAGCGAGGAAGCGTACAGTTAGTACGTGACGAGCGTAACGACGCAGAAGATGCGCCGCTATTTTGATTTTAATTAATGTTTAGTGCTGCAAGCAGAAACACCCGGAGGTGTTGTCGGTTGAACGCTCTCATTGCTAGCCCCGCCTTGTGCATTTACAGCTTCTATTGTAGCCCAGACTGATTCTGCTGCACGCATATAACGTTTAGCACTCTCGCTGGTAGGATTTACAAAAGTAATAGGTTTACCCTCATCTCCGCCGGTTCTTATACTTTGCTCAATTGGAATCTCCGCAATTATTTTAGTATTGAACTCATCAGCCATAGGTTGAGAAGTTCCTTTTCCAAAGATATCATACTCTACACCAGTGTCAGGAGCTATAAATCCGCTCATATTCTCAACAATTCCGGCTATTGGAATGTTTAATTTTCTAAACATATCAAGTGAACGGCGAGAGTCATCAAGAGATACCGCTTGAGGAGTTGTTACGGTAATTCCCGCAGTTACAGGTACGCTTTGAGCTAATGTAAGCTGAGCATCACCTGTTCCCGGAGGCATATCGATAACTAAAACATCTAAGTCACTCCATAAAATATCTCTTAAAAACTGCTCGATTGCTTTCATAATCATAGCACCGCGCCACATAAGCGACTGACCGTCTTCCATGAGAGAGCCCATAGACATAACCTCTAATCCATAAGCTTTAATCGGAAGAACTTTGTTTCCCGTAACTTCAGGCTTAACATTTGAAATGCCTAACATACGAGGGATATTTGGTCCGTAAATATCGGCATCAAGCAGTCCTACTTTTTTACCTTGAGCTGCAAGAGCGATAGCAATGTTTACAGATGTGGTTGATTTGCCAACCCCGCCCTTACCAGAGCTGACCATTAAAAAGTTTTTGATGTGAGGCGCTATGTTTTTGCTTTTTGGCTTTGAAGCTTCAGGCATTTTTGGAGCTTTTATATTTACAGTAACATTACCGGCACCTGCTGTTTTTAACTCTGCCGTTGCATCATCTATAATCTGCTGTGCAACTTCAGGTGCACTTGATGTAATATCCACATTAAAACTGACATCACTGCCGCTAATTTCTATACTATTGACAAAACCAAAAGTTACGATATCCTTAGTAAAACCAGGATACAAAACTTTTGATAGTGCTGAATTTACAATTTCTTTAGTCATTTATCTTTATTTCCTTCATAAATTTTATTTTTTGTAACTCTACCATAATTAAATAAGACAAAAATTATCCTATATCAATTAATTATCTTTTTTAAGCTCCAAGAGCTTCTAATGCCTCTTTAGCATTCCTATCTCTTACTTCCTGTGCAATTTTTTCAATAGCTTCAGGATTATCCATGATGCTTTGAGTTATTTTGTAAGAACAAAATTTAGGTCCGCACATTGAACAAAATTCTGCTTCTTTAAATACATCTTGAGGAAGCGTTTCATCATGATATTCGCGAGCTCTTTCACTGTCAAGTGCGAGTTCAAACTGTCTCTCCCAGTTAAAACTATATCTTGCATCACTCATCTCATCATCAATATCTCTTGCACCTTTGCGCCCTCTTGCGATATCCGCCGCATGAGCCGCTATTTTATAAGCGATAATTCCTTCTCTTACATCATTCGCATTTGGAAGTCCAAGATGCTCTTTTGGCGTAACATAGCAGAGCATGCTGGCACCGTGCCATCCGCCGACCGCCGCGCCGATAGCCGAACTTATATGGTCATAACCCGCGGCGATATCCGTAACCAATGGTCCTAGTATATAAAAAGGAGCTTCATGACAAAGTTCGCGTTGAAGCTTCATATTGCGCTCAACTTGATTTAATGGAACATGTCCGGGACCCTCTATCATAACCTGAACATTTTTTTCCCAAGCACGAAGAGTCAAATCACCCAAAACTTTAAGCTCTCCTAGTTGAGCATCATCACTGGCATCAGCCAAACATCCCGGACGAAGTGAATCACCCAAAGAGAGTGCGACATCATACTTTGCACAAATATCTAAAATCTCATCAAATGCCGTATAAAAAGGGTTTTCTCTGTGATAGTGCATCATCCATGCAGCCATTAAACTTCCACCGCGGCTTACAATTCCCATCTTTCTTTTAGCAATTTTTGGCATAGTTTCTAGCAAAAAGCCGGCATGAATAGTAAAGTAACTAACACCCTGTTGTGCTTGACGCTCTAAAACTTCAAGCATTACTTCTATGCTTAAATCCTCTATCTTATTTCCGACGTCATGAAGGATTTGGTATATAGGTACCGTTCCGATTGGAATTTTAGAAGATGCGATTACCGCTTTACGGATTTCATCTAAATCACCGCCGGTTGATAAGTCCATTGCCGTATCAGCTTTATAGTGTTGAGAGACCTGCATCTTCTCAACCTCGCCTTGAACGTCTGATGCTATTGCAGATGAGCCGATATTTGCATTTATTTTACATCTAGCTGCAATTCCGATTGCCATAGGCTCTAATGAAGTATGGTTTATATTTGCAGGAATAATCAATCTTCCTCTTGCAATCTCACTGCGAATCAGCTCTGCGGAGAGCTCTTCTATTTTTGCGACATGCTCCATCTCTTCGGTTATTATGCCCTTTTTAGCATAATACATCTGTGTTCTAACAGAATCATTTTGACGCTTTTTTACCCATGATGTCCTCATTACTCTCTCCTATAAAAATTATATATAATATATATTAAAGTACTGGAAATATAATCAAATAAAGTTAATATAATATTAAGTTGATTATTTGATTTAATAATTTACGCCAATTCAAGATAAAAAAAAGCTTTTGCCGTGTATAATTTCGTAACACTTAAAGATTTCAGGAGTCTTATTGTCTAATTTGACACTTATTTTACTTGCAGCAGGTAGTTCATCTCGCTTTGGACTAGGTGTTAAGAAGCAGTGGCTCAGAATTGGAAGTTATCCGTTGTGGCAATTTGTAGCAGCCAAATGTGAAAAAAGTATGCACTTTAGCAAGATTATTGTAACTTCTTCTGCCGATGATATCGAATTTATGAAAAACTATGCAGATTATACATTTGTTGAGGGGGGTGCCACCAGACAGCAATCTCTAAAAAACTCTCTTATACATGTAGATACGGAGTATGTCTTAGTCAGCGATATAGCACGTTCTTGCATCAGTGATGAGTTTTTAAAAAACATTATCTCTCACATAGGAAAGAGCGACTGCATAGTTCCTTATCTCAAAGTTACGGACACCATTGTTTATGACGGCAAAACCATAGACAGAGATATGATAAAAAGAGTTCAGACTCCGCAGCTCTCACGTACATCTGCACTAAAAGATGCTCTTCTTTTAAATGAAGAGTTTACCGATGAGAGCAGTGCAATTGTTGCAAACGGAGGAAAAAGAGAGTTTATCCTAGGCGAAGAGAGTGCTCATAAGATAACACACATAGAGGATTTAAAAGGGCTTTCCTGCCTTACTCCGCCCTCAAATGACACTCTTAGCGGAGTAGGATTTGATGTTCACGCTTTTGATACAAAAGGCGACATGTATCTTGGTGGCGTGAAGATAGATTCAGATTATGGGTTTATTGCCCACAGCGACGGGGACGTAGCAATCCATGCTCTCATAGACGCCCTGCTCGGTGCTGCTGGGATGGGAGATATCGGCATGATGTTTCCAGACAGCAGTGACATGTACAAAAATATAGACTCAAAAGAGCTCTTAAAAAGAGTCGTTACAAAACTTAATGATTTTGGTTTTGTTATTGTAAATGTAGATTTGAGTATAGCAGCAGAGAAGCCAAAACTAGGCAACTATAAACTTGCCATGAGAAAGAGTCTCAGCGCTATTTTAAAAATAGACGCCAGCAGAGTAAACATAAAAGCGACAACAACTGAAAAGCTTGGTTTTATCGGCAGAGGCGAAGGTGTCGGCGTAATTGCAAATGCAAATTTAAAATATTTTGATTGGACAAAAATTTGAAGATACTAATTATAGAAAACGAAGTTTATTTAGCCCAGAGTATCGCTACAAAATTGAGCGAACTAGGTCATGTTTGTGAAATGTGCACATCAACAAGGGATGCAATAAAAAGCAATAACTATGATGTTGTTTTACTCTCAACCAATATTAATGGTCAAGACTTTAATCCGGTAATTGAAACATTTAAAAAGTCAATCATTATTCTGATGGTTTCATACATTAGCAACGACACGGTTTCCAAACCTCTCTCAGCGGGTGCCAAAGATTACATACTAAAACCTTTCATGATTGAAGAGCTCATTAGAAAAATAAACCATTATCAAGATTATGAAAAGTTAAAAAAGAGAAATGCTGCGTATGACAAATATCTGACACACACATTTGCATCACTCTCAAACGAACACAACTTTGAAAATGTAGAGCTTCCTCTTTTCATATCCTCAGCTTATCAAAAACATGCCGACTCCTTTGCGTTTGAGTACGCAAAAAAGAAAAATCTACCGCTTCACTTCATAACGCTTAGCGACCCAAAAGCAATGAGCGAGATAGAGTCTATTACAGGGAATTCGCTTATATACATTATAGATTTTCAAACTCTAAAAAAGGGCGATAGAAAAACTCTCTACTCAACTATTGAGAACAAAAAAGCCATAATCTCTAGCACAGACAAGATAGAAGATGACGAATATGAAGTCATAGAGATTAAGAGCGAGAGCAATATCTTTGATCAAGGGGAAATTCTTCCTATCGAAGATTACGTAAAGTTTATAGTTTTAAGTTATCAACACAAATTTCCAGATACTGAGCTATCTAAAAAACTGGGAATCAGCCGTAAAAGTTTATGGGAAAAGCGGAAGAAATATGACATCGTCAAGAAAAAATAAAACTCTTCTTATTGATAAAGAGGCGGCGTACGCTCTTGAACTCCTAAAAGATGGGGTTCTCTCTCCGGTAAAATCATTGATGGGCGAAAAAGAGAGCAAAAGTGTTTTAAAGACAGGTCTAATTGACGGCAAATCATTTCCTTTTCCTTTTATTTTGGCTCCTGCCGGAAAAATAAATGCAAAGGTGCTGTCTTCGCTTAAAAAAGGCGAAGAGGTTATAATCATTTTTGATGAAAAACCATTTGCTTCCCTTGTTGTTGATGAAGTTTTTCACATCGAGCCAAGTGAGAGAATAAAACAGATATACGGTACGGATGATATTTCTCATCCCGGTGTACTGGCAACGTTATACAGACTGGGTTCTCTTGCTGTAAGCGGCGAATATACACTCTTAAATGAATCAAGCAATACAAATAAAAAAGTAATAGCCGATGCAAAAAAACTTATAGATGCAAGGCATACAACTGCTCTTGTAATGGCTGCAAATCCTCTTCATCGTGCTCATGAGAGATTGATTCGTCAAACTCTTGAAAATACTGACTTGCTTGTTATATTTTTACTAAAACCATATACAGAATCAAATCTCTCATATGATATAAGAAAAAAAGCGCTTGACTTTTTTATAAACAACTTTCTGACAAAAAATCATGTTGTAGTGGTTCCTTTGGAAAATAGCTATATTTTTGCAGGATACAATGAAATAATACTTGACGCAATAGTTGCAAAAAATTACGGCTGCGACAAACTGACAATCGGGAGAAACCATGCAGGTCTTGGCATGTTTTATGACTGTAACTCAAACAAATCAATCATTGACAAAGTTATCGGCATAGATATAGAGATTACGGTGGCAAGCGAGTATGTTTACTGCGATAAATGCACGACACTTGTGAGTAAAAACACATGTCCGCATGGTCAACATCACCAAATATCATATCATTCAATCTCTATCTTAGAACTTTTAGAACTCGGCATTTTACCGCCTACAATACTTATGAGAAAAGAGATTTCAGCGGTGATTTTATCGAAGCTCCATCCTAACAGATTTAAAAATCTTGAGAAACTCTACTATGATATACTCCCTACTGAAGGGCTTTTAGAAGAGCATACCGAGAATGATTTTTACTTGGAGCTTATGAAACTCTATCAAACGACATCGCTGACTTAAGGAAAAAAAATGAATTGGTTTTTTATAACACTAGGCTACAGCGGGCTATCTCCAAAAGCTCCAGGAACAGTCGGAACTCTTGTTTCACTTCCTCTTGGAATGCTGATACTTATCTACTTTGATGTCCAAACTCTATTTTTGGCAACAGTTTTAATCTCCATAATCGCTATTCGCGAGATAAACAAGTATGAGGCAAAAAGCGCCATTCACGATGACAAGAAAATCGTAATAGACGAGCTTGCGGGTATGTGGTTTGCGCTTAGCGTTGCACCTGCTATGAGCATAAGTATAGGCGAAGTTACGGATTTGCAAAACGGCTTTTTAGTTCAAAGTTTGCTCTCTTTTGTACTCTTTAGATACTTTGATATTACAAAACCGTCAATCATAGGCAGACTTGACCGTGAAGCTAAAGGTGGAGTCGGTGTCGTGGCTGACGACATTGTTGCCGGATTTGTAGCAGGAATTTTAAGCGCCGTTATTTGGCAGGGATGGCTGCAGATTCAAAATATTATTTAAGAGGCTTCTTTCATAACCCTCTTTTTAGATTGCTTCACTTCGTTCGCAATGACGGAGTAAGATTTCGCAATTACGGTCATTGCGAGGAAGAATGACGAAGCAATCTAAGTTATGCAAGAAGTCTAATATTTAAATAGTACCTTTAAAACTAAAAGAGTGATGTAGTTTCAAGGCGCATAGTAAGGAAGCGTACTAAAGTACGTGACGAGCGCGCCCTGAACAAAGTGAAGAAGTACTCTTGGGGTGCAACAACGCAGAAAATGCGTTGCTATTTTAATTATAGTTACTTACGTGGAAGAATTTAGATAAACAGGGGGTCATCTGACGCCTCTATCTCTTCAAAATCTTCAATTATCTGCTCAAACATCTTCATAGTTTTTTTAGCT
>JAURYA010000021.1 GCA_030654155.1 Sulfurimonas sp.
TTTTGCTTTATATAGAGCATTATCAGACTCTTCTAGCAGTTGGTCTTTGGATTTTTCTTCTGTGACATCTTTAAAAGAGACACCGATGCTTATAGATATATAATCGCTTGCAGTAGAGTATTCATGTGGAATTTTTAACTCTTGAACTGATTCAAGGAGGGATGCTGCAACTTTTTCTACTCCCTCTTTATCTATATCTTTTAGTACAACTACAAACTCCTCTCCTCCGTATCTTGCAACCATGTCAAATGGTCTTTTAAGATTTTTTTGCAGAGTGAGTGCTACTTTTGTAAGAGCAGTGTCACCTTTTCCATGCCCGTAGTTGTCATTATAGAGTTTAAAATAATCTACGTCGATCATCATTATAGCAAACGACATCTTGTCTCTTTTCGACTCTTTATATTTGATTTCGAATCTCTCATCAAAATTTCTTCTATTTGGTATATGCGTAAGTGCATCGCACATTGACAACTCTTCAAGCATATCACTCTTTAGTTTTAAGGTTATATGATTTTTTACTCTTATTTTTGCGATAGAGGGATTGAAAGGTTTTTTTATATAATCCACCGCTCCAAGATTAAGCCCATACTCTTCATCTACATCTGAGTCGTTTCCTGTTACAAAGATAATTGGAATGCCTTGCGTTGAGGCATTGCTTTTAAGAGTTTTACAAACTTCATATCCATCCATCTGTGGCATAACGACATCAAGAAGTATAAGATCCGGTTTGTCATATCCTCTTGCTATTTCAAGTGCTTTTTTGCCGTCTTTGGCTATTTTTATATCATATTCATCTTTTAGCAGGTCAGATAACAATGCGATATTGGCAACCATGTCATCTACAATCAGTATGGTTGCTTTTCTTTTTTTTATAATTTCCATCTGTTCATAATCTCCAATGCTTTGTCATATTCTAACTCTTCTATATATTTTTTCCACTCTGCCAACTCGCCTGCATCTACAATTGCACTCAAATTTTTCAAAAGAGAATCTACTGATTTGGATTCTAACATATTTGATTTTGAAACTCTTTGTTTAATGTCATAAAAGAGTTTTTTTGTCTCCTCATAAGGTTGTTTTTCAAATAAGGCATCGCTCTGCTCATAAAAAATACTCTCTTGAATCCTCTCAATCGTGCTCTGTATGGTAACTCTTAATCGTTCTATATCACTCTTCGTTATTTTTTTCCCTCTCCTATATTTTGTATCTATATTTTGGCAAATTTCATAGAGCTTATTTGCTCGCAGGTTACCGCTTAAACCTTTGAGTGTATGAAGGAGTGATTGTGCACTGTTGTCATTATTGGATATAAGTGTCCCTATATCTTTAAATTCACTTCTCATCTTTTGCAAGAATTCTTTTAAGAGTTTGTTTATTAACTCTTTTGAGCTGAAATTTTTTTGTAAATACTCTATATCAAGGATTTCATCTCTTTTTTTTGGTATCTGCGCAACTTCTTGGATTGTAAAATCCACTTTGCAAAATTTTGCAATCGTCTTGTAAAGCTCACTCATATCTATCGGCTTGCTTAAATGGTCATTCATCCCTGCATCTAGGGCTTTTTGTTTATCCTCTATCATGGCAGCTGCAGTAAGTGCGATTATAGGTATATCTTTGTCACGCTCTCTTATGATTTTTGCCGCTTTATAGCCGCTCATGACAGGCATCTGCAAATCCATGAGGATAAGGTTGTAGCGAGATGGATTTGCAAAGTATTTTTCAACCGCTTCCTGCCCGTTATTTGCTATGTCAACCTCTATTGCTACACGGTTTAGCATCATTGATGCTACTTCTTGATTTATAAGATTGTCTTCAACGAGCAGTGCTCTGATGCCACCGAAATTTGGAAGATTTTCTATCTCTTTGTGTGTAATTTTATCAAAATCAAGCTTCTCCCAAGATGCTACTTCAAATTCCAATTCAAAACTAAATGTGCTTCCTGCGCCCTTTTGGCTATTAGCTCTTAATTCGCCGTGCATAGTTTCTATAATTTTTTTAGATATAGTTAGTCCAAGCCCAGTTCCACCGTATTTTCGAGTAGTAGATGTATCTGCTTGGGTAAAGGGAGTAAAGAGCTTTTTGAGCTGTTCTTCGTTGATGCCGATTCCGGTGTCTCTTACGAAAAAGGAGATAACCGCTCTTTTGTCATCAAGCTTTTCTTTGAGTTCAATATCAAGTGATACACCTCCCTCATGAGTAAATTTGATTGCATTGCTTATAAGGTTGGAGAGAACTTGTGTAATCCTAAGCTTATCTCCAATAATTACAGAGGGTACATCATCTTTTATTTCACAATGAGTAATAAGAGATTTTTTTATAGCACTTTCTAAAAACATAAATTTAAGTTGCTCCATAACATCTTCTAATCTAAAATTTTTATGCTCCAGCTCAAGTTTTCCGGCTTCTATTTTAGAGTAATCAAGTACATCGTTTATGATTCCTAAAAGTATCTTTGAGGAACCGTTCACTTTAAGGAGTAGATTTTTTTGTCTATCGTCAAGTTCTGTATCAAAGAGCAACTCGCTTAAACCTATGATGGCGTTCATAGGCGTTCTTATCTCATGGCTCATATTTGCCAAAAACTGACTCTTGTCTTTGTTGGCAAGTTCGGCTTTTTCTTTAGCCTCTTTTATGGCTATTTCCGCCTCTTTAAGTCCTGTTTGGTCAAACATATAGCCTCTTATAGAGGTTAGATTATTTTTTTCATCTTTTACGAGGTGTGAAAAATCGTAAAACCATCTATAACTGCCGTTTTTTAATCTTAAGCGATAGGATTGTTCAAAGTTGTTGATATTGTTTTTTATATAGTGGGTAACTTCTTTGGAAACTCTATCTATATCTTCAGGATGGATAAGGTTTGCATATAGAAAGCTCTCACTTTGCATCTCCTCTTTTGAATAACCAAGAATGCTTAGACAGTTTAATGATATATATTTAATAGGCCAGTTTTGTGACGGATCCCACTCTAGGGTCATTACGGGACCGCTTGAGAAAAGTTCTCTCTCTTGTTCAAGAGCGTGTAAGATTATTTTTTTCTCTGTAATATCTCTAAAAACGACAATAGCTCCTCCGTCGTTTGTTGGGGCTACCGTTAGATTGACGGCAAAAAAAGTGCCGTCTTTTTTTATAAAATTCTCTTCAAGTTCTTTTATTTGTCTATCTTTTATGGTTATATAGACAGGACACTCTTCATGCGAGTAAACACTGTTGTCTAGTTTGTGGTGATGAAAAAGGTCATGTTGATGTGTGCTTATAATCTCCTCTTTTGTAAACCCGAGCAAATTAACGGCACTCTGATTCACAAAAGTGCACACTCCATCTTTGTCAACCACGTAAACGCCGTCCCCTATAGCATCTATCATAGTTGCGCGCTGCATAATCGAATCATGCTCTTTTTGCGCTATCTTTGACTCAGTTTCTTGAATATGTCTATAGGATTTTATAATATAGAGAATATTTCCCGATACAAGAAAAATGAAAATTGCGCTAAAGACAAAAAGGATAAATATAACCTCTCTTTCTAACTCATTTTCATGTTTTTCTACGGTAGAGAGCAGCTCTTTTATCTTTTGTTGCAGCAGCATATATTTTTGCAGCGAGATTGCATCGGTCTCTTTTGCTTCGGCTGCTCTTTTTTCAAGTGAAATTGATGTGGCAATGACGGCATTTTTAAAAAAATCTATATAAATCTCTTTTAGCTCTTCTGTCGCAAAGCCGTGAGTATTTAAAAAATCAAGAGTGTATAGAGCTTTTTTTGATGAGATTGCCGCTTCTGCCAAATAGTCATCATTTCCGATATGAGCGCTTCTATAGAGGTTTGACGCAACCAAAACTATCTCTTTGTCAAACTGATTTACATATTTTCTATGCAGTAAAATATCTCTGTTTCCATCATTTATAAAATCATAAGTTATAAATAGAGCTATAAAAGAGATAACTAAGACAAATAGATTTGAGATTACGATTCTTAATGTTAAAGATATTTTCATTATCGCACTCTTATAAAAAGATTTTGTTCAACACTTTTTTGACCATACTCTTCGAGCATCCAATAGACAAATTTCTCCGCTTCTTTATTTGTTTTTAAAAAAACCAAATTTAGTTCTCTTCTTATCGGATAGCTTTTATTTTTGATATTCTCTTTGGACGGCTTGACATTTTCAAGTGCTAAAATTTTTATAGGCAGACCGTGTTTTACAATAGCATTGGCAGATCCGGCAGATATATAGCCGACACTATTTACAATTCCGCCGACCCAAACCATCATATCCTTATTTGCTCCGGCTTCCCACGCCGATGCATCTATCATCTTTGACTTGTCGCTGTTTTTTGGATTTTGCGGATGAAAAAGTCCCGTGTAGTGTTCAAAGACATTGAGCGTTCCGCGGTCTAGCCTTTTTGAAAGCAGATGAATTTTTTCATTTTTGCCGTTTAATTTTTGCCAGTTTTTTATATTTCCTCTATAAATTTCTATGAGATCTTTTTTTGATATATTTTGAAGCGGATTGTCGTTGTTTACTATAAAGGCTAAAGTGTCATAACCGATTGTTACATAGGAAAGGATGTTTTTTTCTTGCGGGGTTAAATCTCTGCTGACCATACCTATTTCTATCTTACTAGATAGAAGAGAATCAACAGCATTTTGACTTCCGCCGCCGGATGTTTTTAATGTTACACCGCGCTCTTCTTTGTATTTTTGCGCAACTTGTTCAATGATGGGCTGTATAGTCGTAGAACCGACACAATTTAGTACAGTCTCGCCAAATAAAAGACTAAAAGGCAGTAAAAAAACTAATAAATATCTCATCTTTTATTCGATATTAAAATGTAATTACTTTATAATCACTCTGAAGAGCGTTTGTAAGCATCTCTCCCGTATGAGTAAGTTCTATTCCAAGTGCGCTTAACTGCTCCGATACACCGTAATCATCGCTGCAAACCACGCAAACATTGAACTTTACGCCTGTTTGCATAACTGTTTTTACTCTTTCTTGAAGCTCTTCATCCTCGGCTAAAAGCTTAGCCGATGGTCCCCAAATCATGATAGTAGCTTCATCCCAGTAACCACGAGGAAGCATAACTGAGCCGTATAAAAGTATAAGTTTTTTTGCTACCTCTTCATCGGCGCTTGACCATATTATAAGAAGTTTGTTTTTCATTTATGCTTCCAATGCCTGTTTCATGTCTGCTACTAAATCCGTAATGCTCTCTAATCCGCAAGAGATTCTAATAAGCCCTGAAGGAACTCCACAAGCTATTAACTCTTTCTCATTTAACTGCTGATGAGTTGTTGAAGCGGGGTGTGTAATGATAGATTTTGAATCCCCGATGTTTACAACAAGCGAGTAAAGTTTAGTCGCATCGACGATTTTTACAGCCTCTTCAAGAGAGCCTACTTCAAAACTCAGAAGTCCGCTGCAAGCGCCATTTTCAAAATACTTTTGAGCATTTTTATAGTTTGCGTTGCTTTTTAGCCCCGGATAATTTACTTTTTTAACCTTTACATGTGACTCTAAAAACTCTGCTAATGCAAGTGCATTTTTAGAGTGTTCTCTCATGCGAAGAGAGAGAGTTTCAATCCCTTGAATGAACAGCCATGAGTTAAAAGGAGATACAACAGCACCCAAATCACGAAGAAGTGAAAGACGAGCGCGAAGCGTAAACGGAGGAAGCGGTACTTCAACGTAGACTAAACCGTGGTAAGAGTTGTCAGGCTCATTGAAGTGAGCATAGCGAGGATTTGCTTTTAATTTCTCAACCAAACCTTTTCTCTCAACCAAAATACCCCCAATTGCAAGACCTTGTCCTGTTGTGTATTTGCTCGCGCTATGAACCGTGATGTCAGCTCCATGCTCAAACGGACGGCATAAAACAGGAGTTGCGACAGTGTTGTCAACTACGCTTAAAATCCCATATTTGTTTGCGATTTTAGTAATTGCTTCAATGTCCGCTACATCGATGCTTGGATTTGTCAAAGATTCAAAAAAGATAACTTTCGTTTTGTCGTCTATTAACTTCTCCATTGCAGCGGTGTCGTGTACGTCAAAAAATCTAGCTTCAATTCCAAATCTTTTTAGCGTGTGAGCAGTTTGAGTCAGAGTTCCGCCGTAGAGTTGTCTCGCGCAAACAATGTTATCTCCGGCTTCGGCAGCATTAGCAATAGCAAAAAAGATTGCGCTCATTCCACTTGATGTTGCAAGTGCAGCTTCTCCGCCCTCAAGCTCGGCAAATCTTTTCTCAAAAACATCTGTTGTAGGATTGTTTAAACGAGTATAGATATATCCTAACTCTTTAAGTGAAAACAGATTTGCAGCGTGCTGCGCATCTCTAAACTCGTAAGCCGTTGTTTGATAAATAGGAACCGCCATAGCCCCCTCAGCGCCCTTTTCATAACCTGCATGTAGTGCTTTAGTCTGTAAATCCATTTGGTATTCCCCCGAATTAAAAATAAGTGTTGCTATTTTATCTAAAATGGATTAATGTAAGTTTTAAATGGGTGCTATTTACTTCTTTAGTTCTATCGTCCACTTTTGCATCAGTTGGTGAATCTCCTCTTTTGGGGCTTCTAAAAAATCTATAACAATTTTATCTTCAAACTCGCAGATGCCGATGCTTCTTGGTCTAAGAGCCAACATTTTTGTATTTGGGATTGCTTGTCCAAAGCAAAAAACTATATTTTGAGCATCTATAAGCCCTTCCATGATTTGACCATTTAACTCTTTTGTATGCGAATAGTGGTCAAAAAGAGCTATAAATTTAGCAATCGGATGATTTTGAATCTTCTCTTTAAAATAAGCCGCCACATCTTTTGCATTTGTGAGTTTCATCTCGCTTTTTTGGAGTTCTAGGCTATAAATTGGATATTTATCCATAAAGACCGTTTTTTTCATAATATTTCCTTTTGTTATAAATTTACTCTTGAATACAAATCTCTTTTTTTCTTATGTGAAGCGCTGTTTGGTACGTAACAATCGACACTATAACGGTTACGACAGCCACCATTGCATAGGAAAAAATGAGTAAAAGTATATGCTTGGTGCTATTATACATAAGCATTGCATCAATTGCCATTGCCGCCAGTGGAAAGACAAATGCCCACCACGAGATAAAGAACTTTATTTTTATAAAATTTTTATACATAAAAGCAACTAAAAGTGTAAAAAATATAGCTAGACTAAATAGTACTTGAGCAAATACGTCAATTACGCCAAACATTTTAAAGTAGGCTATAAAACCGACTGCAGGCGGAGCAATTAGTATAAAAAGCGTGGGCATAAATTTAATGGCAAGCTGGTTGTGAAATATAATTCTATTTAGAATAATTGCAAACATAATTATCCAAAAAAACATTCCGACACTGAAAAAATATATCAAAACCCCAGAATTTACAAACCCGACTCCGGCAACAGGGACCAATACATTGCCGACAATCGGTATAAACCATGCAGGGTTTGAGTGGTCAAGCTGTTGATTTTTATTTATCCAAAAAGAGATTGTATGCATGGTTAGATAAAAATGAAGCAGTGTTCCCGGATACCAAAAAATGGCGCTTATGGTTGGAAAACTCTCTTTGTAGATAATCGCAAGCATAAGCATAGAGATTGAGCCAGCAGCAAAAAAGTTTATTCTCACAGGATGTGAAAACTCGTTTTTAACATCAATTTTATATTTAAAAAATTTCTTTAAATATATGTACGAGATAACAATAAATGCAACAGTTGTGACATACATAAGCACTTCGCCTATTATAAAAGGAAAACCAAGCCATGCAGATGCTCTTTGATATGTTATTGTAAGTCCACAAAGTCCCATAACAATGGCAAACATCATAATAGGAAAATTTTTTAATCTATTTAGCTCGATGAAACTTTCCATCTTTGTTCCTTTATTATTTAAAGTTATAATTTTAATAAATTTTACTATTTTATATAATAAAAGTCAATAACTTATATTGAGAGATAATTGTCGCTAAATAATATTTTAAATATACCGATTTATAACGTAATAATCAAGGAGAAAGATATGAAGATTGAACAATCTAATATTTCACTCTTCTCGTCATATCAAAAAAGCCATAAGACTGAGGAGATTGAGAGTTTACGCATGTGGAATGATAAAGAAGCAGCACCTGAGCGCGTAAGTGGTGGCGACCGTTTTGAACTATCCAAAGAGTTCAAAAAAATGGAGCATGAAGCAAAACAGATTAACTCTGAGAATTATGCTTTTGATGTGGAACTTGATCCAAAACTGATGGCCATTATACGGGCTCTTGAAGCTCTTACAGGCAAAAAAATAAACCTCTCAATGTACCGCCATGACAACTCTTCAAACAGAAGCGAAGTTGCTGAGAGTGTGGCGAAAAATAGCTCAAATGAGAACAATGGAACTCAGAGAGTGGGCTGGGGAATGGAGTATAGTTACAGCCGTAGCGAAGTCAGCAGTGAAGAGCTTAGTTTTTCTGCAAGCGGCAGTGTAAGCACTAAAGATGGTACTCAGATTGATTTTAAATTGGCATTTAGCATGAGCAGAAGTGTGGCAACGCAGGAGAGCCTCTCTTTTAAAGCGGGAGATGCTTTGATAGACCCGCTTGTTCTCAATTTTGATGGAAACACGGTAACTATGGGCAATATAAAACATACGTTTGATCTTGACCTTGACGGCAGAGATGATGAGTTCTCATTTGTAGGAAGCGGTAGCGGTTTTTTGGCTATTGATAAAAACGGTGATGGAAAAATCAATGACGGTAGCGAGCTTTTTGGACCTACGCTGGGCAACGGTTTTGATGAGCTTGCGGCGTATGATGAAGATGGCAATGCGTGGATAGATGAGAGTGACGCAATCTTTGAAAAACTGCTAATTTGGACAAAAGATGAGAACGGCAAGGAGGAGCTCTATACGCTAAAAGAAAAAAATGTAGGCGCGCTCTATCTCAACGCTGTATCAACAACTTTTGATTTAGAGGATAGCCAAAATAATCAAGTTGCAAAGATGCGTGAGAGTTCACTCTATTTGAGTGAAGATGGCAGAGCAGGGACACTTCAAGAGGTAGATTTGAGAGTGTAGAGCTATCTTTTTTGCTCTGAGTCGTAGATTACAGCCGTTCCTGCTATCAGGTCGTGAAGAGCTCTTTTGTCCTCTCTAAAAGCAACCATGAAAAAACCTGCTAAAAAAGTAAGCGTTGAGGCTATGTAACCTACTGAGCGGATAATAGCTTGTTTGTTGTCTATATCTCCAAAGGTTTTTGCATCTACGATTTTAACATTTAGAAATTTTTTTCCTGGCGTTGCTCCGCGCCATCTCTTCCAAAAAAGCAGTGTTGTCAATAAAACACAGAGTTGAAAAAAAAGTTCCCATTCCATTGAAGTTTTTGGCTGAGAAGCCAGAGCTTTTTGCGCATCCCCGTTCATCGCATAGGCTATGTTTTGTTCGTATTGTGAAAAGTCAAACCAGTTGCCGTCACTTAAAAAGTAGATGAGGATCCCAACTGGCAGAGCTAAAAAAAGAGTATCCAAGAGAGATGCAATAAAGCGAACCCAAAAACCGGCATAAACAACATCATTTTTCATAAAAATCCTAACAATAATATAATTTGAATTCTAGCATAATTATTTTTATAGCCGCTAATATTTATAATTTATTTTTATAACTGGGATATAATTTTGGATATGAAATCAGAGGAGAGATTATGAAATCTATTCGTTTAATGGTTGCTGTTTTAGCAACAAGTACTGTTATTTATGCAGGTCAAATCGATGGTAATGCGGTAGTCGGCAGTGCATTGGGTGCAGCTATGGGTTCTGCTGTGGGTTCTGCTGTGGGTTCTGCTGTCGGCGGAAAAGATGGTGCGATAATAGGCGGCGGTGCAGGCGGTGCCCTTGGAGCGGCTGTTGGAAGTGACAATGAGTCATCAAAATCAGGTGGGTCAAGAGTTGTTGTAAAAGAAAATATTGTTATCGTTGATGACAATGATGATCACTACGATAATGGAAAGCATAAAGGGCAAAATAAAAACAAACATAGAAACAAAAACAAGCGCGGAAAAGATGATTAAAAAGTGCTGATTTTTTACATGTAGAAAGTTCTACATGTAAAAAAGTTATATGTGCAAAAAGTTATATATGCAAAAAATTATATATGATAGTTCGGAGCTTCTTGTGTAATGATAACATCGTGAACGTGGCTCTCTTTGAGTCCCGCGCTTGTTATCTCAACAAACTCTGCTTTATTCCAAAACTCTTCTATATCTTTGCTGCCGCAGTAGCCCATTGACGCGCGAAGTCCGCCCATCATCTGATGAACTATTCCTGCGATGCTTCCGCGAAACGGAACACGACCCTCGATTCCCTCAGGAACAAGTTTGTCCGCTGCCGTTCCCTCTTGGAAATATCTGTCGTTTGAACCTTTTTGCATAGCCCCAATACTGCCCATACCGCGGTATGATTTGTATTGGCGGCCTTGAAACATAATTGTCTCACCGGGAGACTCTTCTGTTCCAGCTAAAAGTGAGCCAGCCATGATACTGCTAGCTCCAACCGCTAAAGCTTTTGCAATGTCGCCTGAGTATTTAATCCCGCCATCAGCTATAACAGGAACCCCGTGTTTTCTAGCAGCATCTGCACACTCTGCAATAGCTGAGATTTGAGGTACGCCAACACCTGCAACGATGCGTGTCGTGCATATTGAACCAGGTCCTATTCCAACCTTAACGCCGTCAGCTCCGGCTTGGATTAATGCTTCAACAGCCTCTGCAGTTGCAATATTTCCGGCAATAATATCAACTTCCATAGTCTCTTTTATCTTTTTAACAGTATCCAAAATACCTTTTGAGTGGCCATGAGCGGAGTCTAAAACTAAAACATCAACACCTGCGGCAACCAAAGCTTTTGCACGGTCATACTGCCCAACACCGATAGCGGCACCGACAACAAGTCTGCCAAAGGCGTCTTTGTTTGAGTTTGGATACTCTATGCGTTTTTTGATATCTTTAATCGTTACAAGACCTTTTAAAAAGCCTTCATCATCAATAATAGGAAGTTTTTCTATCTTATTTTTATGCATAATATCAGCCGCATCATCAAGAGATATCCCTTTTTTTGCAGTGATAAGAGGCATTTTGGTCATAACTTCATCGGCTCTTTTTGTCATATCTTTTTGAAATCTCATATCGCGGTTTGTAAGAATTCCTAAAAGTTTATTGTGAGCGTCAATAACAGGAACACCAGAGATTTTAAACTCATGCATAAGTGCGTTAGCTTCCGCAAGTGTAGCGTCAGGATGAACATAAATAGGGTCTATAATTACGCCGCTCTCGCTCTTTTTAACTTTTTTTACCTGTTTGCATTGAGCCTCTATATCCATGTTTTTATGGATGATGCCGATTCCGCCGAGTCTTGCCATAGCAATAGCCGCACGGTACTCAGTAACAGTGTCCATAGCAGCTGAGACCATAGGGATTTTTAGTGAAATATTACGTGTTAATTTACTCTCTAGAGAGACCTCTTTTGGCAGTATTTCTGAGTATTGTGGTACAAGCAGTACATCTTCAAACGTTAGGGCGCGTTTACGAATTTTCATGGTCATCCTTTTAGGGGTTAAAAGTTTTTATGTTGCTATAAAATTCTGTGGATTATAGCTTTTTTGTGGTTAAAAAGAGGTAAAGCGGTTTTAAAGACAAAGAAACCTATACTGTTTTTAGTAATAGAGTTGAAATATAAAAGATGTATAATAGAGAAAAAATTTATTGAATTCAAGGCTATGGAATGGAATCAAAAGTGTTGTTCGTATCTGTTGAAATACCGGTTGTTATAACTAAAAATGATTTAGAAAAAGAGTTTCCGGGGCTTATTTTAACAACTATAGAGAAGTCATTTGTAGGTGAAATCACAAATAATAAGTTTATATTTACAACTTCGTTTGGAGTTATCACATTTTGCAATTTCAGTCATGATGAGATAAAGTCGTTTTTACATAGACTTAAAATCAAAGAGGCACCGCACTATCAAACAGCACTTGTAAACCAAGATTATCCGATGATTATAGATGCGCTTTATGAAAAACCGCTTATAGATACGCATACTATCAAGTACAATAAATTTAACAAATCCGTAGCTTCCATAATTTCTCTTGCACTATCTCAAAGCGTCGGACTTGAGATAAGAGAAAAATCACTGGAAAATAAGATGCAAGAGAGCAAAAAACTCTATGACAGAATAGAAAATATCAAAGCAAGTGATAGAAAAAATCTTATGAGCTTTGCCGTCGGTATAGCAAAAGAGAGGTTTGGGATACTTAGCCAGCTCTACCTGTTAGATAAGCCTGACATCGTTTGGGATGATATAGAGCTTGAGTCGCTTTACAATCAACTTGCACTTCAACTTGAACTAAAGTCAAGATTTGAAGTCATAGAGTATAAAATATCGTTTTTAAAAGAGTCGGTAGAGTTTATAACGGATAGGGTAAATCAAAAATCGAGTGAATTTTTGGAGTGGATTATCATCTGCTTGATTGTAATAGAGATACTTTTTTCAACTTATGAATATATCATCAAGCCGAATCTATAGTTTGCTATTTTTGGTTTATCTTTCCGATAGCGCAGGATATAAAGCTTTTTGCTTTTAATCCGCTCTTTGTGATTGCTCCGAGTTCTTCATCTTCCATGGGGTAGCCAAGTGACCTCATTTTTTTGCGAAAACTCTTCTCTGCCTCTTCATCTTTTATCTCAAGCGTGATAACTCTCGGTTCTTGCATCAAGTCGACATCTACTTCGCCAAACTCATCTTTTAGAGCCTCTTTTATAGTGTTTGTACATCCGCCGCATTTTACATTTAGCACTTTGAAGCTTTTTTGCAT
>JAURYA010000026.1 GCA_030654155.1 Sulfurimonas sp.
TCACCTTTTTTAAGCATTTGTCTCCTTTCAATTTTTTGAAAAAAGACTTTAACAAAATTAATTTGTTTCTTTAAGCTTTGGGTTGTAAAAACTACTTTTTAGCAGCTTTTCATACTGCCTATTTTAACTCCGCCGTTGACAATTACTACTTTTAGCACTTATTAGCACCCTATTACTAGCTTCAAATGAATCGTTTGAACACTCTAAAAAAGAGCTTCGTAAAATCTATCATGACCACCAGACAACGATATATTGTGATTGTAAGTATAACTACAAAGATAAGTCCAATATGATAGATAGAAACTCTTGTGGTTATATACCACGCAATAAGTACACTGAAAAGGGCAAAAGAAACGAGAGGGCAAGACGCATAGAGTGGGAGCACATGATTCCTGCTGAAAATTTTGGCCGCCAATTTTCTTGCTGGAGAGACGGCGCAACTCAATGTGTAGATAGTAAAGGTAAAGAGTTTAAAGGCCGTAAGTGCTGCGAAAAAGTTGATAAGCAGTATAAAATCATGCAAGCTGATATGCACAATCTTTATCCTGCTATTGGAGAACTCAATGCAGATAGGAGCAATTTCAGATTTGATTTTGAGGCACCTATAAAAGGACAATACGGCGAGTGCAGATTTGAAGTTGACTTTAAAGCCGAGAGAGCAAAAGTAAGAGAAGAGATAAGAGGCACGATTGTTAGAACCTACCTCTATTTCAATAAACAATACAATATGAAACTCTCATCTCAAGAACTCCAAAAGTTTGAAGCTTGGGATAAAACCTATCCAAGTGATGAATGGGAGAGAGCGCGCAACAAGCGTATTGAAAAAATACAGGGCAATAGCAATCTTTACATAAAGTAAATGAAGTATTTATATATGTTCTTTGTCTACGACAAGAGAATATATAAAATAGTCAACACGCTTAATAGCATTAACTTCTTATAAACTAATAGGCTTTTTTCTAATTTATCAAGATGAGTAAATATACGCTGTTTGTCATTTTTCAAAAAAGAAACTTCAAACTGTAATTGTTGTTTATTTTCAAATAAATCGTATAAAGTTTTTACCGCATCAATTTTTTCAATACCATTAATATTATGTTCGATTTTCAAGGTACTTAATTTCTCTACATAAAAACTGTTTTCCGTAACATGAAAACCTAGATTTTTATATAGTTTATATCTTCGTTCAAAATTATCTTTTCCAGCATCTACGGGAGATAGCTTACCTTGTAGTTTATGATTTGGAATATATTTTTGGGCTAGTAATAGTATTTTATTAATAGCCAATGTGCCTACCCCATACGATCTATATTGAGAATTAATCATAATACTGGAATCAAAGGAACAATTATTATCTAGCTGACATGTTAGTAGCCATTCATTGAAAGACTTACCATCTTTGTGTAATTTACCTTTATTATCGATTAAAAATAAATATTCTATCTTTAATGATATGTCTAAGCTTCTACAATTTTTACCACTCATTGTAAAATCAGTAACATCGTATTTGATATCAAATGAAAAATACAGTTCATAATCTGATTTTCTAGTTGAATAATAATAGTCTTTATACTGAACTGTTTTTATAGACATTATTTCGCCTTTGTTAAATTCAATACCACAATTATATGTTTTTGAATTATTATCGTAATTATGTAAAACAAAAATTCCATGAGCATTATTCATATAGCTTTTAGCAATATTTATACACATTGAGGCTTGAGCTGATACAAATAGATGGATTTTTTGATGTTTGTTAGTCGTAAACTCTTTTTGATGTAATTAAGCTTTGGTTGGAAATAGGTTGGAAAATTGTTTTAAAAAGAAAACTTAAAATCGTGTGATAAAATAAGAAAAAATTATGATTTTGGTTGCGGAAATAGGATTTGAACCTATGACCTACGGGTTATGAGCCCGTCGAGCTACCGAACTGCTCTATTCCGCGACATGCCTATAAATAGGGGGTTTGTGGATGGGGATATAGGATTCGAACCTATGAATGGTAGCACCAAAAGCTACTGCCTTACCACTTGGCGAATCCCCATCATTTATAAAAAGAAAATTGGTTGCGGAAATAGGATTTGAACCTATGACCTTCGGGTTATGAGCCCGACGAGCTACCGAACTGCTCTATTCCGCGTCATTACAAACAAGGCTAGCTTGGTTGTTGGAGTGGAATTATAGGCAAATAAGCTATCTTTGTCAAGGAGATTGCTGTTAAATTATAAAAGGTGGTTTTGAACTCAAATTAATCAACATTTATATATAATTCGCCCAATCAAAATAAAGAAGAATATATGACACCTACACAAAGAGTACTGGAAGCAATTGAAGAGATTAAAAGAGGGCGTATGGTCATCATGATTGATGATGAGGATAGAGAAAATGAGGGCGATTTGGTTTACGCTTCTGCTTTTTCAACTCCCGCACATGTTAATTTTATGGCGACTCATGCAAGAGGGCTTATCTGTGTTGCAATTAGTAAAAGTATCGCAACCCGCCTTGAATTAAATCCGATGGTTAGTTCAAATACATCTTCATATGAAACTGCATTTACGGTTTCTGTTGATGCAAAAAATGCTTTGACCGGCATTTCGGCATCTGAGAGAGATGATACCATCAAGATTTTGGCAAACCCTATAAGTCATGCGGATGAGCTTGTAAAGCCGGGGCATATATTTCCTCTAATAGCAAAAGAGGGTGGTACGCTTATTAGAACAGGACACACTGAGGGTTCGGTTGACCTGTGCCGTTTAGCGGGTCTTAGCGAATCTGCCGTAATATGTGAAATCATCAAAGAAGACGGCACAATGGCACGACGTGACGACTTAGATGTATTTGGCGAGAAACATACACTTAAAACTGTTTTTATCTCAGATATTGTCGAGTATCGTCTTGCAAATGAGAGGCTTGTGAGTGAGGTCTGTGTTGAAGATATAGAATTTTTCAGTACAAAAGTTAAAAAATATACATTTGCGGATCACGACAAAATAGAACATACCGTAATTGTATTTCATAAGGTAACTTCGATAGCAAATGTAAGAGTTCATAATGTTATACCGGATATCGAATTTCTCTTAAATCAAAAAAAATATAGCAACCTGATTGCTTCTATTGAGTACTTAAAGCAAAATAGCGGAGTATTGATTTTTATAAACAAACCTACTCATAACGACAATGCAGCTATTAAAGAGTTTGGAATCGGCGCGCAGATACTAAAATCTTTTGGAGTTTCAAAAATGAATCTTATCTCTTCACTTAGCCATACCGAGTTTGTAGGTCTTAGCGGTTTTGGGCTAGAGATTAACGAAGTTATAAATATCTAATAAAATATCTAAAATTTGAAAATATTAATCCTCTTTTTATCTCTGTTTTGGCTTCTAGAGGCCAAAATGGTATCACGAACACAAGTAATTATGTCTACTTTTATAACTATCTCCGTAGATGAAAAGAACGCAAATCTCATAACTGACGGGTTTGATATTATAAAAAATATTGAGATGTCACTCTCTTCATACAATCCAAAAGCCAGAATATATTTGTTAAATAAAAATCTACATGTAGAAGTTGACGATAATGTTTACGAATCGCTTAGTTTGTGTAAAAAGTATTACGCCGCAACGGACGGATATTTTGATATTACGGTAGGCTCGATAACAAAAGATTTGTATGGATTTGGAGAGAGCGAGAGGGTCGCTACTCCTCTTGAGCTTCAGGATGCAAAAGTTGATATTGACGGTTTGCGTTTTAATGAAAAAGAGGCTTTTATAGATAAAGGCATAAAGGTTGATTTGGGTGGAATGGGAAAAGGCTTTGCTGTAGATAAAGTCGCAGACTATTATAAGAGCAAAGGCGTTAATAGTGCCGTAATTTCTGCAAGTGGAGATATACGATGTTTATCAGTATGCAAGATGGATGTTCAAGATCCATTTGTTGAAGATGGCTCTTTACTCTCTTTTGAAACTACAAAAGATGATTTAGGCATAACGACAAGCGGAAACTACAACAGATATGTTGAATCTACAAAAAACAATCATCTTATAGACCCAAAAGCTAAAAAACCGCAAACTTCCTTTATCTCCATAACGCTCATTGGCGAGCTCTCTAGCAGTGATTTGGATGCTTATGCTACTGCTGCGAGTGTTATGCCTACAAAGAAGACTTATGAGTTTTTAGACGCTCTTGAAGTAGGTTATATTATCATGCAAAGCGATGAAGAGATTGTTATAAGTAAAAACATAGCTAAATATGCAAAAAACTTAACTGTAAGTGATACTTTGAAAAAGCAACCAAGAGATATAAAGAAGTAGAGCCAAAAAAGTAAAAAATGAGAATAGTTTCATATATGCAAAGAACTCAAATCCGCCGATAATCATAAACGGCGTAAAAATCTCAAGAAGTGCGACGATAAAAGCGGCATAGACCAAAAGAGTTATATTTTCTTTGTATCTCAAATCAGCAAAGACCAAAAAGTGCAAAAGCACCATCGCAAAAAGCCCAAAGACAAAAATGTGAGGCAATACTATCTTTAAAATCCCGCCGGCACTCTGAGCAGTAATAAATTTCTCTTCATTGCCAGTGTAGTACTCCAAAACCCCACTAAAGCTAAAGCCTATTTTGTGCTCAAACAGCATAAGCGCACTGACAATCAAAAGCAGCGAAAAAGCCAGATAGTAGAGTATTGAGAGCTTATACGCTTCTTGCATTTAACTTCCAAAAAGAGTAAAAAATCATATAAATAGCCACAAGATGCCAGAGAAAATAGCTAATTACATAGATATCTATAAAAAACTTTGAGGTATAAAAAGCCAAAGGAAGCGAGAAAAGCGATATGAGAGCGCTAATCATAAGAGCGTTTGTGATGATATTTCTGCTTCTTTTTGCAACCCTTATAAAAACCGCGCTGAGAGTTAGCAGAATCATCATGATAAAGAAAATCTGAGTATGCCAAAACTCTAAAAAAGAAGATTCATTTATAGGGTCTATATATGCCTCTTCACTCCCAAACAGCGTGGAACTTACAGCATCTGCGGATATCCCAAAACTAGATTTCATAACAAAAATATCCGATACGATATACAGGAGTATAAAAAAAAGAAAGCCTTTTAAAATAAGGCTCATAGCGCTATCTTTTTGAAGATTTTTGATTACTGTAAATTTCACTATTTGCCTTTTAAAACTTCATTATAAAGGGCAAAAGCAATTTTTGAGCCGTCGACAAAACTTTTAGCACTTAGTGTTGCACCGGTTATGGTTGGAATATCTTTAGAGAGATTTAGTGGCGTTTGGGTTTTTACATTCTCAAATTGTGATATCCACTTTTTTGAAGGTATATACTCCATAGGTTCGTTGAAGGCTATAATCTCCATGCCTTTTAAAACAGAGTCTGTTGAGATTAAGTAGAGAACAACACCGTTTTTTGAGCGTATTTTTTTGTTGATTAAAATCCCGTAACCAATAATTTTGCCGTTTTGCTCGGCTTTAAACACTTTAAAAATATTACTTTCAAGTTTTACATTCGACTCATCTTGAATTTTTTTTGCCTGAATGTTTGTCAATAAAATATTATCTTCGCTTATTTTACTTTTTGCTCCATAGCTTTGATTCATAGCATCAATTGGTGAAATAAGCATTTTGGCACTCAGGGGAAGTGCCAAAAAAATAAGAAGATATAGTAAAAGTTGTTTCATAATAAGAAGTGCTCCTAAGTTTTGCGGATTGTATAAAATAAATTTTTTTTTGTCAATGAACTTTGTCAATAAGAGCAAAAGAGCTCTTATTTTAAAAAATAAATCCCATAGAGAGGCTGAAAGTATCAGAATCAACTCCGCCTTGGCTCTGCATCGCATAGTCGGCTTTTAGAACAACCTGTTCATGCGGGAAGTAGTTTATGCCAAATGTCGTTGTGTCAATAGAATCAAGCGAACTTCCGTCTGTTTTTTTATCGGCACTGTTGATGCTCTCAAATTGAACAAAAATAGGTAATTTATTGCCTGATGAACTTAAAGTTAAAAGGTCATAGCTAAGGTTTAAATAGCCGCCCTTTGCTTTGGTTTGAGACGGTAGTGTTGCGCTTGGAGTCAGATCCTCTGCATCTGAGCGACGAGCCTCGGCATATGTCCCGTATGCTCTAAATCCTTTTATTTTGTAGTCTGCATGAATATCGAACATATTTATATTTGAGTCCATATAAGCCGAAGCACCTGCCAAAAGACCGTTAATGTCTGTATAATCTAGCCTTGCTACAAAACCTAGTTTTGGGTCGCTGTTTGTAAACGAGCCGCCACGTGCGTTTCTTAACCAGCTTGTATCACTGTCTATTGTCGGATTTAGTGCGGTAACTCCTGCAACTTTATACTCCAACCCTTCAAAAACATCTCCGTAAACCATTACGCCGCTCTCATGCCAAGTCGTAGGAATTATCTGTTTTGCCGTGTTTGGTCTTTGAACGGTTGTAAAAAGCGTCGGCTCATGTCTTTCGTTTATAAGTCCCATCGGCATTAACATGTTACCGACCCTGATATTTGCATTTTCGTTGATTAGAAAGTCAAGATAAATGAACTCAACTATTACTTCTCCGCCCTCTGCAGTGCCGCCGTCATTTGCCACTCCGCCGTGTTCAAATTCAAGCTCTACGTTCAGAAGGATATTGTCAGTAAACTTATAACCTATATATGGAACAAATCTATATACGTCAACTTTAGAGCTGTTTGAGCCGCTCTCTTTATTTGTATGTGAGTAGTACATCTCGCCATAACCGCCGATACTTAAAGGCGATTTTGAGTAGTAGACTTTTGATGCCGCAGCACCAAGTCCGCTATGAGAAGCTTCATTGTCAACCGTTGTGTAGTTGAAACCTGTCTGCAGATTGCTTGTTTCATCCGTTAAGATTTTAGTCTGCTCCTTAAGTTGTGTTATCTCTTTTCTAAGCTCCTCTATATCCGAAGCAGTATCCGCTTGCAAAGTGCTTGAGAGCATAATCGCCGCAGCCATGCTTAAACCTAGTTTGTTGTTAAATAATTTCATCTTTTTTCCTCTTAGTTGAATTTGATAAGCATTATCGTTGCTTTCTGAGTAACATTGTAGTTTATTGTATCTTAAGCTAATATTAAAATGATAATTATTATCAAGTTATTTTACTTTCTGTTTTTTTTGCATAAGTTGGCTATAATAATTAAAAATAAAATGAAGTGAAATATGAGAGAATTATTTAGTAGAATTGAAGACGGCGAAGTTATAAATATAGAAGCAGAAGTTGATTTAGATGATGAGCAGGAGTCTTATCCTTGGCTCTTTAGCGTTTTTATAAAGTTTGGCAATATTGATGAAAATAGTGATAGTTTTGAGAATTTTTTAGAAACGAAAGAGTCTCTTATTATTGCGCTAGAGCATGAAAACATAAGCAAATATGTTGGAGCGAGAGTTAAAGATGACTGGAATGAGTTCTACTTTTATGCAAAAAGCGCAAAAAATTTGGAAATTATTGTTACAAAGATGCTCAAAGAGAGCGGCTACAAGTACGAGAGCGGCGTTGTTAAAGATGCAAAGTGGGATTTTTATCATAAAAATTTATATCCTACCGAGTTAGAGTTTCACAACATCGAGAGCGACAAGATAATATTTCTGCTTGAAGAAGAGGGTGATGAGCTCTCAACTCCTAGAGATGTGGAGCATTATGTCTCATTTGATACGGCTACTCAAAAAGAGAGATTTATCCAAAATGCCCTGACATGCGGATTTAAATTTAAAGACGATATAAGCAGCGAAGAGTTCGAGCACGGCGTGGCTCTGGTTAAGCTGCATACAGTTGTCAACGAAGATGTTAGAAGAGTTGTAGAGGAGCTTTATGAGCTTGTTAAAAAAGAGCATGGCTACTACGAGGGATGGAGTACGATTTTAATAGACACTCAAAGTTAGAATATGAATAAAATGTTTGCTATTGTCGGAGTTGTAAACTATTTAGCCGTTGCCTTTTTAAATGCTTTTACGGATTTAGGGCATAAGATAATCATACAAAACACTGTTTTTAAAGTGTATGACGGAACAACTCAGATAATACTTAGTGCAGTTGTAAATGCGCTTATACTTCTCCCCTTTATTCTTGCATTTTCACCATCAGGTTTTTTGGCCGACAAATTTGCTAAAAACATTATTATGAAATACTCGTCGCTTCTTGCAGTGGCTATTACGCTTATAATCACATATTTCTACTATCAAGGCTGGTTTTTTGGCGCATTTGCCATGACTTTTTTGCTCTCTCTTCAAAGTGCCATCTATGGACCTGCAAAATACGGATATATAAAAGAGCTTGTCGGCATAAAGTTCATAACTGCCGGAAACGGAGCGGTTCAGGCAACCACAACCGCCGCGATACTTTTAGGTATTATTTTTTACACGGTGCTGTTTGAAGCTCTGCTTGGGGATAACCTTAGCACCAAAGAGGATATTTTAAAGATTGTAGCACCGCTCGGATGGCTTTTGGTCTTAGGTTCGGTTATAGAGTATTTTTTGGCATCAAAACTGCCAAACATGATGACGGAGGCAAGCGAGCGAAAATTCAGATTTAAAAGATATTTTACCGGTGCCTATCTTAGAAAAAATATGATTATGATTATGCGCAAAAAAGAGATATTTAACTCCATAATAGCGCTTAGTCTTTTTTGGTCAATATCTCAGGTAGTACTAGCTATCTTTGGCGAGTATGCAAAGAGTGAGCTGGGCATTACAAGTGCATCTGTTGTTCAGGGAGTTATGGCACTTGCGGTTTTAGGCATAGTGCTCGGCTCAATAATGGCGGCAAATTTTTCAAAATATTATATAAATACAGGTTTGTCGGCTATTAGCGCTTTTTGTATCATCGTTATCTTGCTTTGTATCCCAGCCACGACTTCTATACTGTTTTTGGCAATAGAATTTATCTTTTTTGGTCTCTTCTCTGGTCTGTTGATAGTACCGCTAAATGCAAAGATACAATATCTCTCTCCAAATGTACATTTAGGAACTATTTTGGCCGGAAATAACTTTGTTCAAACTCTCTTTATGTTTGGGTTTTTAATGCTAACAACACTCTTTGCATATTTTGGAGCAGATGCACAAATCCTTTTTTATCTGATGAGTTTTGTTGGAGTTTATCTTGCCGTGATACTATTTAAAAGATATTTTGTAATGACATGCTGGACATTTTTAGAGTTTGTGTTTAAAATAAGATATAGATTTAACTATGTAGGTCTGCATAATGTTCCAGAGGACAGAGCCGTAATGTTAGTCGGAAATCATGTAAGCTGGATTGATTGGTTTATTGTTCAGCTGCCTCTTGAGAGGCGGATTAGTTTTATGATAGACAAAGATATATATAATTGGAGGTTTTTAAATAGAGTTTTTAAGATGGCCCAATTGATTCCAATATCGAAAAAAGCTTCAAAAGATTCATTTATTGAAACCTCAATGAAATTAAAAAATGGTAAAATAATAGCAATATTTCCGGAGGGTGAAATTTCTAGAAATTCCGACGTCGCAAAATTTTATAGAGGCTATGAGTTTATCGACAGAGACGGTGCGGTAATTGTGCCGTTTTACATAGATGGTATTTTTGGAAGTCTCTTTGCAA
Source organism: Sulfurimonas sp. (assembly GCA_030654155.1). Classification (GTDB taxonomy): domain Bacteria; phylum Campylobacterota; class Campylobacteria; order Campylobacterales; family Sulfurimonadaceae; genus Sulfurimonas. The sequence goes on from JAURYA010000026.1 coordinate 9,608, forward strand.
GACATAAAGGCGATGCAAGAAGATGTTTTTTGAAAAAAAGAGAGATAACCCTCTATTTTGGGGAGCCTATCTCAGAAGAAATTAGAGCAGATGAGCTCAGAGACAGAGTTATAAAACTAAAAAGTTGATTTAAAGGATATAAATTTGAGAACAACATTGATTATTGGTGCAGGTGGAGTAAGTCGCGTAGTTGTATATAAGTGCGTACAAAATGCGGATGTTTTTGGTCGTATTGTTCTAGCAAGCAGAACACTTAAGAGATGCCAAGATATAAAAGAAGAGCTTCCAAATGCTGATATAGAAGTAGCTTCGGTTGATGCAGACTCCACAGAAGAGGTTATAAAACTTATAAACTCATGCAAGCCGAGCATTGTGATAAATGTTGCGCTTCCTTATCAGGATTTGACGATTATGGATGCATGTATTGCTACAAAAACGCCATACCTTGACACTGCAAACTATGAACATCCGGATGAGGCTAAGTTTGAGTATAAACTTCAGTGGGAGAGAGATGCGAAGTTTAAAGAGGCGGGCATTATGGGACTTTTGGGAAGCGGTTTCGACCCAGGGGCAACGAACGTATTTTGTGCTTATGCTCAAAAACACTACTTTGACGAAATACACACGATAGATATACTTGATTGTAATGCAGGCGATCATGGTTATGCTTTTGCAACAAACTTTAACCCTGAAATCAATCTTCGTGAAGTCAGTGCAAACGGCAGATATTGGGAGAACGGAAAGTGGATTGAAACAAAACCATTAGAGATTATGCAGGTTTGGGATTATCCTGAGGTAGGTCCAAAAGATAGCTATCTGCTCTACCATGAAGAGATGGAGTCACTTGTAAAGCATATAAAAGGGCTAAAGAGAATCAGATTTTTTATGACATTCGGACAAAGTTATATAAAGCATATGGAAGTTCTTCAAAATGTCGGAATGTTGGGAATTGAGCCGATTGAGCATAAGGGTATGATGATAACTCCGATTGAGTTTTTAAAAACACTTCTTCCGGATCCTGCATCTTTGGGTTCAAGAACTAAAGGAAAAACAAACATAGGAATAGTTGCTGAGGGTATCAAAGACGGCAAAAAGAGAAAGATTTATATCTATCAAGTGAAAGATCATGAAGAGTGCTTCCGTGAAACTAACTCACAGGGTGTTTCATACACAACGGGAGTTCCGGCAATGATAGGCGCAAAACTTATGTTAAAAGGCATCTGGAGCGGAGTAGGCGTGTTTAACATGGAACAGATGAATCCTGATCCGTTTATGGAAGAGATGAACACGCAGGGGCTTCCTTGGCAAATCAAAGAGTTAAGTATATAGATGACATTTAAAAATATAATAACAAATTTAGAGTCACTGCCGCCGCTGTCTAACACACCTTTTGTTATACAGCAAATATATAGTCACGGCTCTCAAAAAATTGATATTATAAGACTTGTCAAAGTTATAGAAAATGATGCCGTATTGGCTGCAAATATTTTAAAAATGATAAATGCGCCTATATACGGGTTTTCTAGAAAAATTGCTTCTATCTCACAAGCTGTAACTCTTTTTGGAACAGATATGGTTTACGGTCTGGTTCTAAAATATGCAATCGGGGAACAGCTCAGAGCAGAAACTGAAATATACGGCGTAGATAACAAAAAATTCAACGATGTATGCCAGCTTCAAAGCACTCTTATGATGCAGTGGTACTCAAGGGTAGACCTTAGACATGCTCAAATAATGACTCCCTTAGCACTCATTATGGAGTCCGGAAAACTAGTTTTAGCAAACGAAGTTATGAAAAGCAACTATATAAAAAAGTTTACAATCGGATATAAAAATGCTAAAAATGTTACAGAGTATGAACATAATCTGCTTGGAACTACCACATACTATCTCTCGGCACTGCTCTTTGAGCATTGGAAATTTGAACCTCTCTATGTTGAGGTACTAAAAGGTTTGGATTTTGAAACAAATGCCAGCCCAAAGGTTAGAACATATATAGATTCTCTTGATGCGGTTAGAGTTGCAATAAATGTTAAAAATATTTTAACAATCAACTCTATAAATGGGGCTTGCGAAATAGTTGAAGAGATGGGGCTTGATGTGGATGATTTTAGACATATTGCTTCAAGGGTTAAAGAACAATATAATAAAGTTTTAATAAATAGAATGATACAAAAATAGCAAAAAGTGTAGAGAAAATTATGAAAAATTTAGACAATCTAAGAACACCGTACTATATGTGCGACGAATCTCTCTTAAAAAATAATCTTGAAATATTAAATCATGTACAAAAAGAGAGCGGTGCTAAAGTTATTTTGGCATTAAAAGGTTTTGCAATGTGGAGTACATTCCCGCTTGTAAAGCAGTACTTAAAAGGGTGTACCTCAAGCGGGCTTCACGAAGCACTTTTGGCAAGGGAAGAGTTCGCAAAAGATGATAAAAATCTTGAGGTTCATACATACTCACCCGCTTTTAAAGATGAGGATATAGATGAGATAGCGCGCATATCGGACCATGTTGTATTTAATTCGCCAAATCAACTCTTTAAATACTGCGATAGAGTGAAAAAAATAAATCCCGATGTAAGTTTATCTTTGAGAATAAACCCTGAGCAGTCATCCTCTCCAAAAGATATCTACAATCCTTGCGGGCTTTACAGCAGGCTTGGAACAACGTTAGAAAATTTTGACGAGAGAGTTTTAGAGCATATCGAGGGTCTTAATTTTCACGCGCTTTGCGAGCAGGACGTTGATGCGCTTCTTGAGGTTTTAGAGGCGTTTGAAGCAAAGTTCTCAAAATACTTTAAAGGGATGAAGTATATAAATTTCGGCGGCGGACACCATATAACCAAAAAGGGCTACGATGTTGAGAAACTTATCTGCATCATTAAAGATTTTAGAGCAAAATACAGTGTTGAGGTATATTTAGAGCCGGGCGAGGCTGTCGGCTGGGAGACAGGAGTTCTTGTCAGCAGCGTGCTTGATATTGTTCACAACAAAATGGATATAGCTATCTTAGACACTTCGGCAGAAGCGCACATGCCCGATACTCTTGCGATGCCTTATCGTGCAATGGTAAGAGGAAGCGGTGAGGCTGGAGAAAAAAAGTACACATACCGTTTGGGAGGCAATACATGTCTCGCAGGTGACATCATGGGTGATTACTCTTTTGATGAACCTCTAAAAGTAGGCGATAAAATTATATTTGAAGATCAGATTCACTACACATTTGTAAAAAATACTACATTCAACGGTATAAAATTACCATCATTAGTTATACTAAGGGAAGACAAAACTCTAGAGTTAATCAAAGAGTTTGGATATCAAGATTACAGAAACAGATTATCTTAAAAAGGGGATTTATATGAAAGAAGATAAACAGAGATGGAACGAGAGATATTTGGACAACCCGATGCCGCAAAGCGTCTCTCCATTTGTTGAAAAGTATATAGAACATGCCAAGATAGGGCAGGCGATTGATATAGCATGCGGAACTGGCAGAAACACGCACTATCTTGCTGATTTAGGATTTATAGTTGATGCTGTTGATATATCTGACTATGCGCTAGAGAGAGTTAGAGACAGTTCTACTATAAAGAAAATAGATACGGATTTGGACAAATACAATCTAACACCAAACCGCTATGACTTGATTGTAAATGTTAACTATCTAAACCGTCGTTTGGTTTCACAGATGAAAGAGGCTCTAAAGGGCGGCGGTGTTTTGATGTTTGAGACATTTATAGTTGCGCATGGAGATTTTCATCTTCCTACTACCAATTTGGATTATTTGCTGCGCAAAAATGAACTTCTACACTCTTTTATAGGACTTGATGTAATCTACTATGAAGAGAGAGTTGATACAAATTTAAGAGGCGAAAGGATTAAAGTAGCTTCTATCGTAGCAAAAAAAGTATAATTTTTTATTATATTTTTACTGGTATAAAATTTTATAATTTGCTATAATTTTCTAATTTTTTATAAAGGGGCATAAACAAATGAAAAAAATATCAATGTTGTTTATTACTATAGTATTTTCTACATTCTCTATTGCTGCGGACATTTCTGTAAACTATAATGGAGAAGTAGTAAAAGTTAAAGGCAATTTTCCGGCAGTCGGCTCAAAAGCACCTGCAGCCCGTGTAACTCAGCCTGATTTTGCTATAAAAACAGTTGGCGGAAAAGCAGACAGGGTTCAAGTTATCGTAACGGTACCTTCGATTGACACTCCAATATGCTCGGCACAATCAAAAAGATTTGATGATGAAATAAAAAAGTTTCCTGAAGTAGATATGACGGTTATTTCTATGGATCTTCCTTATGCAGACGATCGTTTTTGTAAAGGGCAAGGCATTCAAAATATTTCAATAGCTTCTGATTTTGCTTATAGTGAAGTTGGAGAAAAATATGGTGTTGTTATAAAAGAGGGTGAACTTAAAGGATTGTTGATTAGAGCGATTTTTATTGTCGGTAAAAATGGAAGAATTGTTTATCAAGAGATTGTTAAAGATATAAATAAAGAACCGGATTACAACAAAGTAATGGAAGCAATAAAAACAGCAAATTCATTAAAATAAGTGTATTGCTGTAACTAATAATTTTTCTAGGAGCTTGTTATTTTTTCGAAATTAAACCTGTTTTTTCTCATTTTATTTGCTTTGCCGTTTTCTCTATTTTCAGAGGATGACCTCTCGGCAAAAATAAACATCTTGCAAGATACAAATGAGTTTAACATCATTTTAAGCACTGAAAAAAACAACTATATACCCGAAGATATTCTAAGTTTAGATATAAGTGGAAATGAAGCATCTTTTAACACTGTTTTTTATCAAGATTCGAAGCTTTACGATGGCAAAAATATCTTTTGGAAAAAAACAAAAATAAAAGCCATCGTAGATTCAAAACAAGGTAAAGAGTTTAGGCTCATCTTAACATACCAGATATGCAACAAGTCGCATGAATGTTCAGAAATTCAAAAATATGAAAAAATATTTACACTCTCAGACACAACTCAAACTAAAGAGACACCTGCAAATAAAACCCAAGAAATAGAGCCATGCGCTAAAGACGAAATCTGCTCGGATGCTAAAGAAAAAGTAGATGTATTTAACGATAGAGTTACAACTCTGACATTTGGCGATGCAAATCAAAGCAATAGTGGTACCACGCAAATAAAAAGTGAGCAAGACGACATTGCGGAGATGCTAAAAAACAAAAATTTACTCTTCACATTAGTAACTTTTTTCGGTTTTGGATTTCTTCTTGCGTTTACTCCATGCATGTTGCCTGTTATTCCCATACTTTCTGCAGTTATAATCTCTAAAAAAGAGAGTATCAGCACAAAAGAGGGCTTTATGCTCTCTCTTATATATGTAATTTCAATGTCCGTTGTTTATGCTCTCGCAGGAGTCATTGCAGCATCACTTGGAAGCAATATTCAAGCTTTTTTTCAACAAACATGGATAATAGTTTTGTTTAGCATGTTCTTTTTTGTGTTGGGCTTGGCAATGTTTGGAACATTTACTATACAAATGCCAAAAAGCATACAATCATTTATGAATAGCAAAGCGCTTAACAAAAAAGATAGAACATATTTTAATGTTGCTTTGTTGGGGATACTCTCAGCGCTTATAGTAGGGCCATGCGTTGCGCCGCCGCTAGTCGGTGCGCTTATATATATTAGCCAAACCGGAAATGAGTTTATAGGCGGACTTTCCTTGTTTTTAATGAGCTTTGGAATGGGCGTGCCTTTGCTTCTAATCGGTGCGGGTGCCGGCAGATTAATGCCAAAGCCGGGTTCTTGGATGGTTGATGTTAAACTATTTTTCGGCTTTATGATGATTGGATTTTCAATATGGATTTTATCTCGCATATTGGACGGGCAAATAATTTTACTTTTATTGGGGATTTTACTTGCCGCTATTGCAGTTTTTATGAGTATATTTGAAAATAAAGCGTGCTCGGCTATTGATAGCATATATCATTTAAAAAAATTAATAGCGCTGCTTGTTTTGATGTATGGCATTGTTTTGATGATTGGTGCAATTGCAGGCGCAACAAATGTAAAAGACCCGCTAGAGCCGTTTAAAGCAAAATTTATTAGTGACAAAAGACTCTTGCTTGCAGAATTTAAAACTATATCTGCTGAAGAGTTTGATGAAACATTACAAAAATCGCAAAAGCCCTTAATGATAGTCTTTACTGCACAGTGGTGCGACAACTGCAAAGAGCTTGATGCAAATGTGCTCAGTAAAGTTGAAGTAACGCAGCAGCTTGATGGATTTGAGCTGATAAAAGTAGATGTTACGCAGGTTAGAGATATAGATATAGAGTTGTTGAAAAGATTTTCATTATATGGTCCTCCCGGTATACTCTTTTTTGATGCAAACAAAAAAGAGTTAGAGAACTTTCGTCTCTCCGGTAATAAAGATAAAAAGCTCTTTCTAGAACATATTCAAAAAGTAAAAGCTGCTCTCTAGCAGTTTGCTACTTCAATCAAACAAACCACCAAAAACTTTAATAATCTACAATTTGTAAAGAAATTGTAAACAAACATTCAATCATGCTTTGACAAATTTACCCCATACTTCTAATATCTAAAAAACATAGGAGTTTGAAAATGGTCAAGGCAGTATTTGCTTTATTAATGGTTGTTTCATTTATGCAAGCATACGAGTTAAATGCTCAGATGAAAGATTTTATGGACAGTTTATTGACTGAAGCAAAAAAACAAAATCCAAATCTCAAAGCGTTTGACTATGCTAGGGGTGAGAAAATATTTACCGCAGAGCAGATGGGTAAAAAAGGCAATAAAATCTCTTGTGTTACCTGCCATACGGCAGATTTGGCAAAAAAAGGTCTTAATGAAAACACGAACAAAGTCATTGAGCCGTTATCGCCATCGGCAAATCCTAAGAGATTTAGCGATGCTAAAGAGGTTAAAAAGTGGTTGAGAAGAAACTTTAAAGATGTTTATAACAGAGAAGGTTCAGCTCAAGAGCAAGGCGATGTAGTCACTTACATCATAAATAAAAAATAAAAGGATAGGTTATGAAAAAATTAGTTATCGCATCTTTGTTAATAGCAGGAAGTTTGTTGGCAGAGAGTGGTTCATCATTTGAAAATAGAAAAGGTGTTGCACCGGCAACGGATAGTTTATACTTAAAAGAGTGCGGAAGTTGCCATTTTGCTTATCAACCGGGACTGCTTCCAAGCAGATCATGGGTTAAGACTATGGAAAAGCTGAATGATCACTTCGGTACTGATGCGTCGTTGGAACCCGAAGAGAATAAAAAAATACTGAAGTATCTTGTTGATAATTCTGCAGAAAAATTTACAAACTATAAGAGAAGTAAAAAGATAAATGACAGCATTGGTAAAAATGAAACTCCGGCAGCCATAACAAAAACAGGTTATTTTATAAAAGAGCATAAAGGGATAAAACCAAAGCTCATAGAGCAAAAAGAGGTCAAATCTCTATCCAACTGTATGGCTTGTCACACAAAAGCAGACAAAGGTTCGTACAGCGAAAGAGAGATAAACATTCCGAATTACGGAAAATGGGAAGATGAGTAAAATATATGTTTGGAGCCTTTTTACAAGGCTCTTTCACCTATTTTTAATTGTTGCTTTCGTAGTAACTTTTTTATTGTCTGATATAGAGAATCTATTAAGCTACCACGCGGCAATCGGCTATGTTATAGGATTGCTGCTTCTATTTAGAGTGGTATGGGGCTTTATGGATGTAAAATTCTCGAAATTTAAAGATTTTAATTTTAATCTTAGAGATTTAGCAGAGTACATGTTAAATATATTGGGTAATAAAAAAGAGTATATAGGACATAATCCGGCCTCCAGCTGGGCAATAGTGGCTATGATTGCGCTGGGACTGGCTTCCGTTGTAAGCGGAGTTGTTGTTTACGGCACGCAGGAGGGGATGGGAATACTCTCTTTTTTAAATATCTCGCTCTTTAAAAATATGGATTTTTTTGAAGATTTGCACGAATTTTTTGCAAATGCTTTTATGTTTGTGATATTTATTCATATAATCGGCGTTCTTGTAGATAGAATGTTTCATAAATCACAGGCGCTTGATTCCATAGTTGGCGGATACAAACATGGCAATAGTGAGAGTCTGAAACTTACAATTTTTCAGAAACTTTTCGGTCTCTTGTGGATAGGTTCGTCACTTTTTCTTTTAGTATATCTTTTGGCAAATCCGTCAAATATTTTAATGGCAGATGCAAATAAAGCCGTTGATTACAAGGCGGAGAATGAACTGTTTGAGAGTGAGTGCATACGGTGTCATACTCTTTATCCGCCATTTCTGCTTCCAAAAGAGTCTTGGGTTAAAATGATGGATAACCTAGAGAATCATTTTGGCGATGATGCTTCGCTCGATGAAGCTGATAAAAATTCTATAAAAAAGTACCTTGTCAAAAATGCTGCCGAGAGTTCAACAAAAGAGTCTGCGTATAAAATTTTAAACAGCATAAAAGACAGAGAGACGATAGCAATAACCAAAACGCCTTATTGGGAAAAAAGACACAAGAATATTGAAAAAAGCATTTTTAAGAGTAAAAAAATTGCTGCAGAGTCAAACTGTAAGGCATGCCACAAAAATATAGAGCAAGGTTTATTAAATGATAAAGATATTAAAATGCCGGATACAGGAAATCAAAAATGAAGTTAATAATTGTACTGCTGCTGTTTTTTACTACTATATTTGCCGATGATGATCATGATGGCCGCCATATAAACAAAGAGCTCTCTCATCTTGATTTATCAAAAGAACAAAATGTAGAGATAAGAGAAATATTGCATGATTTTAGAGTAGAGTTAAAAGAGTTTGAAATTTTTAAAAAAGAGATAGAAAAAAGAAGAAAAGATTTGTTTTTAAGAGAGGCTTTTAGCTCGGACGAGCTCGATAAGCTCAGTCAAAAGCTAGATATAAAAGCACGCGAGATTGAAGGCAACTTCTTAAGCAAGATGCACTCTATGCTAAATCTAAAACAGAGAACAAGGTTTATAAACCATTTTGATGATTGGGAAGTAAAATAATGCATAACGTGCTGCTTATAGAGGATGATTTAGATATGCAGACACTTATTTGTGACTATCTTAAAAACTACGACCTGCATGTAGATGCATTTGTAAAACCGCTAGAAGCGCTCTCTCATCTTGAGAAAAACAGAGATAGATACTCCGTTGTAGTGCTTGATTTGATGCTGCCTCAAATGGATGGTTTTGATGTGTGTAAAAAAATCAGACAAATATCTGCCATACCAATCATAATCTCATCTGCCCGCGGTGAAATAGGCGACAAAATATTGGGATTTGATTTGGGTGCCGATGACTATTTGGCAAAACCATACGAGCCCAGAGAGCTGGTTCTTAGGATAAACGCAATACTAAGAAGAGGAACGGATAAGCATAAAATTGTAGGCAGTTTTGAGATAAACGAAGATAGACATGAGATAAAAATAGACGGTCTGTTGCTTGACTTGACAAAAATAGAGTATGATATTTTAAATCTTTTTTTACAAAATATAGGTAAAGTTTTATCTAGAGAGTTCATATCAAATGCTGTAAGCGGCATTGAATATAACTCCAAAGACAGAACAATAGATATGCACATAAGCAACATACGACAGAAACTTGGCGATGATCCAAAAGATTCTCAATACATAAAGTCTGTATGGGGCATCGGCTATAAATTTATAGGTTAGCACATGTCAATAATATATAAAGTCATCATATTCTTTTTAATTAGCTTCTCTTTGATGATTTTTGTTTCAATGAAAATAAACAAACTTACGCAAAATACTATCGAGACTCTTTTAAAAGATAAATATATACATGTATCAGACGAGCTCTTTACATATCTCTCTAACAGCAATCAAACAATTTTGGAAAAAAAGATAAATGATTTGAAGTTTGAAATAGTTGAAGATAAAGAGCACTATTTTAAGTCATCACATATTTTATATAAGTATGACACGGAGCTCTCAAGTATAAAAATATTAAAACATGAAGATAATAAATATCTGCTGTATATGAAATATTTGGATGATGATATTTTGGTAATAGACAAGTCTCAAAACAGCAGCTTTGAGCAGAAAGAGTTTTTAGATTATATGATTTTGGCTGATATATTGATTTTAATAACTCTCTGCTTGTTGATTTTAAAAATGGTATATCCATTAAAAAATATATCAAAAATTATTAGAAAGTTTGGAGACGGAGAGTACAACTTAAGAATCAAGACAAGCAACAAAGATGAGATAGGCGATGTTGCAAAAACATTTAACTCCATGGCATCAAATATTCAAGATTTGATAATATCAAGACAGAGACTGCTTCGTGACATCGGGCATGAGCTAAAAACTCCAATCTCCAAATCAAAAATAGCTCTAGAGATGATTGAAGAGAACAAATATAAAAAAATACTAAAAAAAGCACTCTCTCAAATCGATGAGATGGTTAATGAGCTCTTATACATAGAAAAATTGAATTCAAATCAAAATAGATTAAACATCGAGACATTTAGTTCTGAAACAGTTGTCGGAGAGGCGCTTTCAAGACTTTTTATAGAGGATGAATCCCTTGTAAATATCTCTATAAACTCCAGTTTTAAAATCAAAGGAGATTTAAATTATCTTTCAATAGCCATAAAAAATTTAATAGATAATGGACTTAAATATGGAGCTACAAAGCCAGTTTATCTGCTTATTGATGATAGAAAGATATCCATAAAAAGTACAGGAGAGCCTCTTGATAAACCGCTTGAGTACTATTGTGAAGCTTTTACGCAGGGAGATAACTCACGCTCGGCAGAAGGCTATGGCTTGGGGCTTAGTTTAGTAAAAAGGATTTTAGACAAACACAACTTTACATTTTCATATCAACACGAGAATGGGTTCAATCTGTTTGTCATAAACTTGTAAGTTTTTTTATATGTAAATAGTAACTAGAACCGCAAAAATAATTGTATTAAAGGCACAAAATGGATCCAATCAGCATAATAACAATCGTAATACTCTCAACTGTATTTGTCGGCTCAGTCATTTGGCTCAAAAAAAGCATAGAGCGACCGGCGTCTCTTGAGAGAGATCTGTTGGCTGAGCTAAATGAGAAGCGTGAGAAAGTTGCCGCTATACCATTTTTAAATCAGCAAATTTCAGAATTAAGTAGCAAAGAGAGTCTATTGCAGGTCACACTGGATAAGTTTAGAGAAAAAATTTCACAAAAAGATATAGAACTCACAAAACTTGAAAAAGATAGAGATATTTTAATTACAAAAAATCAAGAATTAACCTCCACCATCGATTCTCTTGATAATAAAATAGATTTTTTAACTGAAAATAACGCTCAAGTGAGAGCAAAAAATGCCGAACTTGTCTCAAGCCTAAATGCTCAACAAGAAAACAATGTAAAACTCAAAGTTGAATTTGAAGAACAGGGCAAAAAACTAGAGTTAAAACTCAATGAAATAATGCAAAATAATTTAGAGAGTAAGCTCAAAAAGTTTGATGAAACATCTATAAAATCGCTAGACTCTATTTTAAAGCCATTTAAAGAAAATATTGAGTCATTTAAGAAGAAAATAGAAGATTCTCAAGAGAGCAGTGTTAAAAAATTTGCTGAGCTTTCTAAAGAGATAGAACAAGTCACAAAAGCCAGTATGAATATCTCCAAAGAAGCGGAAAATTTAACAAAGGCATTAAAAGGTAAAAAACAGACACAAGGCAGCTGGGGCGAGATGATTTTGGAGAGTGTGTTAGAGTATTCAGGTTTGCTCAAAGATGTACATTACCATACTCAACAAAGTTATAAAGACGAACAAGGCAACACTAAACGCCCCGATGTTGTTATAAAGCTGCCTCAAGAAAGAACAATGATAATCGACTCTAAAGTCTCTTTAAATGACTATGACAGTTACATTAGAGCCGAAACTGAGGAGGAAAGAGTAATCTCAATCAACAATATGGTTGTCTCTTTTAAAAACCATATAGACACTCTGGATTCAAAAGATTATGCACATTATAAAATAGGAACTCTGCAGTATGTTTTTATGTTTGTACCGATTGAGGGTGCATTTGCTCTTGCCGTACAAAGAGACCCAACCTTGTATGAATATGCACTTAAAAAACACATCGCAATTGTAAATCCATCAACTTTAACCGTATCCTTACGAACAATCTATCTCTACTGGCAAAGTGAGCAATCTAACTCCCTCACGACAAAGCTATTTGACGAGGCTGGAAAATTATATGACAAAATGGTGGGCTATGCCGAAAACTTTAATAAAATCGGCAATCAAATAAAAACGCTCTCAAGCACTTATGAAACTACTCATAAACAACTGAGCGAGGGAAGCGGAAATATACTCGGACGTGTTGAAAATTTAAAAAGATTAGGTGCAAAAGCATCTAAAACTCTCAAAGATTCTAAAATAGAATTTCAAGATTTTGATGATAGCAATGCAGAAGTCATTATAGTTGATGATGAAGAGCTTTTAAAATTGGCGTGAGTAAACAGATGTTTATAATCCCTCAAGAAGAAGATACCAGAGCCTATCTATCTCTTCGTCGTTTAAAAAAAGTGTCGTTTTATTTTTATATAGCTCAGTAATGGCACCCCTTTTTATGCTAAAAGTGTGAGTACACTCTTTGTGAGTAGGCAAAAAGGCGCGAAGAAGCGAAATGTCGTCTTCTACGATAGAGCCAGAACATATAAAACACTCAAATTCAGTGTGTAATCTGCCCTCATGCTCCAATAGTTTTATATATGACTCTATGGCAACTCTTTTTGGGTTTTGTTTATTCCAGCTCTGTGAGGCACTCTCTAATAGCTCAAAATAAAAGTCATCTAACTCTTCGGCATCTTTTAGATGTTTATAAAAAAGTGCACTGAAATCCTGCCATAATCTCAATAGTTTATAATCATTTATCCACTTATATCCAATGTGGATTACATCTTTTAGTCTTAATATGTTTGATTTAGATGAGCTCTCTTTTTCGTAGTCAACTTTAAAACCTAGATTGATTACTCCATGCCTCGCGCCATAGAACCTATAAAGAGTATCTAAGCTTTCTCTTGATAAGATGGTAACTATTAAATCTTCATCTTTAACTCTGTTATGATTTAGAATGAAACCCTGCATTGACCGCTTCTTTTATACACATATTTTATTTTTAATAAGAAAATTATCTTGATATTATATTTTTTTAAACCTTTGAATTGTATAATGCAACTCTTATTCTCTAAATAGACTAAGTTTGTTTAAAAAGAGATTAAATTTATAATGAATTTAAAAAAAATGCAAGATTTAGGAGTTAGTATGGTTGAATATCATGATTTGTTAAGATCATTCAGAGATAATTGTGGTTTTGGGCTTGTGGCAAATATTAAAAATAAAGCATCACATAAAGTTCTTAACGACGCAATAACTGCATTAGAGAGAATGATGCACCGCGGTGCGGTAGCGGCTGATGGAAAAACGGGAGACGGAAGCGGTCTTCTTTTGTCTTTTCCTGAAGAGTTTCTTCGCAAAGAGGCTACTAAAAGCGGTATTGAACTGCCAAAACAGTTTGCTGTTGCGGTAATTTTTACAAAAGATATCAATCATCTTGCTATAGTAGAGGCAGTTTGTGCAAACAATGATTTGAAAGTTGTTCTTCGCAGAGATGTTCCACTCGATACAAATGCGCTTGGAGAACAGGCTCTTGCATCACTGCCGCATATTGTTCAGCTATTTATAACTCCAAATTCAATCATGGCTACAAATAGATTTGATGCACTTTTATATCTATCTCGCAAAGAGAGCGAACATAAACTTGTAGATGATAGAAACTTTTACATAGCTTCAATGAGCTCAAAAGTTCTCTCATATAAAGGGCTAATCATGCCTACTCATATAAAAGAGTTCTATAAAGACCTAAATGATGAAGATTTTAAAATATCGTTTTCACTGTTTCATCAAAGATTTTCAACAAATACGCTTCCAGAGTGGAAGTTGGCTCAACCGTTTCGTGCAGTTGCGCACAACGGCGAGATTAACTCTGTTGAGGGGAATCGCTTTAATGTTGAGATAAAATCTGAATCAATTAAGAGCGATGTTTTCACAAATGAAGAGATACAAAGAATATTGCCGATTTTACAGCCAAGATCTTCAGACAGTGCTTCAGCCGACAACTTTTTTGAATTTCTTTTGGTAAACGGTATGGATTTTTTTAAAGCTGTTCGCGCGGTAATCCCTGCTGCCTGGCAAAACGCTCCGCATATGGACCCGGAACTTCGCGCATTTTATGAGTTTCAATCAACTGTTTTTGAAGCTTGGGACGGACCTGCCGCATTTTCAGTAACTGACGGTCGCTATATTGGCTGTGTACTGGATAGAAACGGTCTTCGTCCATCAAAATATATAATAACAAAAGATGACAACCTATTAATCGCCAGCGAATATGGCGTTGTAGATATAGCAGAAGAGGATATCAAAGAGAGAGGTCGTCTGCAGTCGGGCGAGATGCTCGGACTTGACCTTAAATATGGAAAGATATTTAAAAACAGCGAAATAAATGATTATTTGAAGAGTTCAAATCCATACATGGAGTGGCTAAACGAGCATATGATTTATCTTCAGGAGCATGTTGCGGAACAGTACATGTCAACTTCTGAATATGATAAAGATGAGCTTATTGCAAGACAAAGATATTTTAATGTTACACATGAGGTTATAGAGCAAGTTATTGAGCCTATGATTATTGAGGGAAAAGAGGCTGTCGGCTCAATGGGTGACGATACTCCGTTGGCTGCATTTTCAAACAAGCAGAGAGCATTTTCTGATTTCTTCAAACAAAAATTCGCACAGGTTACAAACCCTCCTATCGACCCGATAAGAGAAAAAGTTGTAATGAGTTTAAATACCGGTTTTGGAGAGGTTCACAATATACTGGATGAAGTACCGTTTCATGCTCATCGCCTAAAATCAAATTCGCCGATAATTACGAGTGAAAAGCTAAAAGTATTAAAATCATTCGGAGACAGAAAATCACCTAGTTATCAATCTTTTTATTGCAATAAAACTTTCTCAACTGCCTATGAAGCAGATTTGAAAAAATCACTGGATGCTCTGGTAGAGACGGTGATAGATTCAGTTAAGAATGATGGCACTAGAATCGTGATTCTGGATGATTATGAGTTTAGTAAAAATAATAAGATAATCCCTATGGCTATGGCTGTTGGCCGCTTAAATATAGCGCTCTCAAAAGCTAATATCCGACACCTTGTATCTATGGTTGCGGTTACGGGAGAGGTTATGGATCCTCATGGCGCAGCGGTGTTAATAGGATACGGCGCAAATGCTATACATCCTAAGCTTCTGGCAGAGACAGTTATAGCGCATACGAAGAGATCAAATGCAATTACAATAGATTGTTATGAAGCTTTAAAATATGTTCACGGTGCCCTAAATGCCGGAATTTTAAAGATAATGTCAAAAATGGGAATTTCTACCATTGCATCTTATAGAAATGCCGGTCTATTTGATATTATTGGATTGAATCGCGAAATAGTTAAAGAGTGTTTTGCTACCTCCAACTCTGCGCTCGGCGGTCTTAACTATGAAGATATTGACGAAAAGCTTACAAAATATCATAAAGAGGCGTTTGATAATAATGGGTTTAACAAAATTTTTCCTCTTAACATCGGCGGGTACTATAAGTTTTATACGGGACAGGAGCACCACGATTTCGGTCCAGAAGTAATCCATGCAATTCACGCAACGGCAGAGAGCGGAAGCAAAAAAGATTATGACAAATTAAAAGATTTGGTAAACAAAAGAGGTCTTAAATTTATTCGTGATTTCTTTGAGATAAAATCTGACAGAAAACCTATCAACATATCTGAAGTTGAACCAAAAGAGGCTATCTTTAAGAGATTTGCTTCAGCGGCTATGAGCCTTGGTTCAATCAGCCCAGAAGCGCATGAGACTATTGCAATGGCTATGAACAGAATCGGGGCTCAGTCAAACTCAGGAGAGGGCGGAGAAGATAGTGAGCGTTTTGGGACTGACAGAAACTCTAAAATTAAGCAAGTTGCAAGTGGTCGTTTTGGTGTAACACCTGCATATCTTCGCTCTGCTGAGGAGATTCAGATTAAAGTTGCTCAGGGTGCAAAACCGGGAGAGGGCGGACAGCTTCCAGGGCATAAAGTTTCTCCGCTTATCGGTAAACTACGTCATACGATACCTGGTGTAACTCTTATTTCACCGCCTCCGCACCATGACATCTACTCAATTGAGGATTTGGCGCAGCTTATTTTTGATGTTAAGCAGGTAAACCCAAAAGCCAAAGTTGCGGTAAAGCTTGTTTCAACAATCGGAGTCGGAACAATTGCAGCCGGTGTTGCAAAAGCGTATGCTGATAAGATTATTATCTCAGGCGGCGACGGCGGAACGGGTGCAGCACCTCTGACATCAATAAAATTTGCAGGAAATCCTTGGGAATTGGGACTTAGCGAAGCGCACAATGCACTTAAGGCTAATAACCTAAGAGGACTTGTAGAGGTTCAAGCAGACGGCGGTCTGAAATCTGGACTTGATGTTGTAAAAGCTGCACTTTTAGGTGCTGAAAGTTACGCATTTGGTACCGGAGTTCTGACAATCGTCGGCTGTAAAATGCTTCGTATCTGCCATGTAAACAAATGTACCGTTGGAATTGCTACTCAAAACGAGATGCTTCGCCAAGAGTTCTTTAAAGGGCATGTTGACCAGCTTATAAACTATTTTACTCTTATGGCTGAAGATGTTCGTTCTATAATGGCTGAACTTGGTTTTAAGACAATGGAAGAGATGATAGGAAGAAGCGATATCTTAAAAGTTGTGGATGACAAATTTGCTCAAAAATTTGATTTTAGCTCTGTGCTTCATCAAGAAAACGGCGTAAATACATGTCAACAAAAATCAAACTACCCTTTTGATGATAACGCTTTTGAAAAAGATATTTTACAAGAGGCTATGAGTACGATTAAACATCCTGAGCATCCTGTAAGAATCAGCAGAAAAATAACCAATATAAATAGAAGTTTTGGAGCGCTAATAAGCGGAGAAATAGCTGAATATTACGGCGATAAAGGGTTGCATGCAGACACTATAAGAATAAACTTAACAGGTATTGCAGGTCAAGCCCTCGGCGCGTTTTTAATCCCCGGTGTATCTATTTATCTGAGCGGTGTCGCAAATGACTACATCGGTAAGGGTATGCATGGAGGTAAAATCATTGTCACTTCTGAAAATGAAGGCGAAAAGTTCACTGCAGGAGGAAATACCTGCCTTTATGGAGCTACCGGCGGAAAGCTTTATATATCAGGCAGTGTCGGCGAGAGATTTGCCGTGCGTAACTCAGGAGCACTCGCAATAGTTGAGGGAACAGGCGATAATGCCTGCGAATATATGACTGGCGGTATTGTAGTTATTCTTGGTCGCACAGGAATCAACTTTGGCGCCGGTATGACAGGTGGAATCAGTTTTGTATATGACAAAGAGCATAGTTTTATTGAAAATGTAAATCGTGAACTGGTTGAATCTATTCGTATTGACACGGATGATGGAGATGAAGCTAGACACTACCTAAAAAAACTTTTAAAAGATTATTTAGTGGAAACAGGAAGCAAAAAAGCAAAAGCGCTGCTTGATAATTTTAGGGTAGAGGTCAGAAATTTCTGGCTTGTAAAACCTAAAAATTTAACTAAATTACCTATGAATTTAGAGATTGGAGATTAATCATGAGAGAATATTTAACAATTGACAGAATAGAAGCCAGAAAAAGATTAGTCGTTGAGAGAACAAAAGATTTTGGGGAGATTTACGAAGTTTTTGACAAGAGTGAAGCGGCAACTCAAAGTGAGAGATGTATTCAGTGCGGAGACCCGTTTTGTTTAAATAAGTGTCCGCTTCACAACTATGTTCCGCAGTGGCTAAAAGCTGTAAGCGAAAAGGATTTGGAGTTTGCATTTAAACTATCAAATGAGCCTTCGCCGTTTCCAGAAGTTATGGGTAGAGTTTGCCCGCATGATAAGCTATGTGAGGGAGATTGCACGCTAAATGACGGTCACGGAGCTATAACGATAGGTTCCGTAGAGACATATATTACGGAAGAGGGATTTAAAGCAGGTTTGAAACCTGATTTTCCTGGAATAACAACAGATAAAAAAGTAGCAGTTATAGGAAGTGGTCCCGCAGGACTCTCCGCGGCAACATACCTTTTACGTTCAGGAATAGCAGTTACTGTTTATGAGAGAAGTGACAGAGCAGGCGGACTTATGACTTATGGAATCCCGAACTTTAAGCTTGACAAAAAAATTATAGAACGCCGTGTTAAGTTTCTTCTAGAGGCTGGAATGGAGCTTGTTCTTAACTGTGAAGTGGGCAAGGATATAACTTTTGAAGAAATAGCTGACAAACATGACGCTATGTTTATAGGTGTCGGTGCAACAAAAGCTAAAAATGCCTCTATTAACGGCGAAAACGCCAGCAATGTTTATAAGGCAATGGACTATTTAACGGCAATACAGAGAAAGAATTTTAAAACTTCTTATGATAAAAAGTTTGATTTTAAAGATAAAAATGTTGTTGTAATCGGCGGTGGGGATACTGCTATGGACTGCCTAAGAACCGCAAAAAGAGATGGAGCAAAATCTGTAACTTGCCTATATCGTCGTGATGCGCACAATATGCCAGGAAGTCAAAAAGAGTATAAAAATGCTATGGAAGAGGGCGTTGATTTTACATTTTTTGTCTCTCCTAAGCAGATTATTTTAAACGACAAGGGCGATGCAATTGCTGTTGAAGTTGTCAAAACTATTCTTGGCGCTAAAGATGAGAGCGGGCGTCAAAAAATGGAAGAGATAAAGGGAAGTGAATTTAGAGTAAATGCAGATGCTATTATTTTGTCTCTAGGTTTTGACCCTGAAGTTCCTTCGTTTTTGGCCGAAAATGGTATTGAGACAAACAAATGGGGCGGAGTTATCATCAACGAAGAGACTCATGAGACGACAACCTCTGGAATTTATGCCGGCGGAGATTGTTACAGAGGTGCGGACTTAGTTGTAACAGCGGCATATGATGGACGTGAAGCAGCAAGAAGCATAGTTAAATCTCTTTTAAGATAGAAAAATTCCTTGTAATAAAGTATCTCTAAAAACTCCACTATTGACTGCCACGACTTCTTTGAAGTCTCGCAGTGACTGGGCTTTGTCATTGCGGGCGAAGCGTGGCAATCTAGTTTTTGGAGGCGCCCTATGTTTAAAATAGAGAAAAATCAAGTATAAATTTGATACAATTCGCCTCATTATATACAAAAGGATAATTTTTGAACCTATTAAGCATTTTTTCTAGAAATACCATTACAGATAAAAATCAACCGGTTAAAAGCGAAGCTCCTGCTCACTGGGTAAAGTGTAAATCTTGTCAATCACTTATGTATTACAAAGAGGTTGAGAATCAAAAGCATGTCTGTCCTAAGTGTGGTTACCATATTAGAATAGGCGTAAAAGAGAGACTTGAACTCTTGGCTGATGAGGGTACTTTTGTAGAGTATGACAGCAATTTAAAACCGGTAGACCCTTTAAAATTTGTAGATAAAATATCATACAAACAGAGACTTGAAGAGGCACAAGCAAAAACAGGCAAAACTTCATCAGTTGTAAGCGGCGAGTGCAAAATGAACGGTGTCAGCGCTCAGATTGTTATATTTGACTTTGCGTTTATGGGAGGCTCTTTAGGCTCTGTAGAGGGTGAAAAAATTGTTCGTGCAGTAAATCGTGCAATAGAGAAAAAACAGGGCTTAATCATACTAAGCGCAAGCGGCGGCGCAAGGATGCAAGAGAGTACTTTCTCTCTTCTTCAGATGAGCAAAACCTCTGCGGCTTTGGCAAAATTGGCAAAGCACAATCTTCTATATATTTCAGTTCTTACCGACCCTACAATGGGCGGTGTAAGTGCTTCATTTGCAACGTTAGGCGACATAATCATAGCTGAACCTGGCGCTCTGGTAGGCTTTGCAGGTCAGAGGGTTATAGAGCAGACAATCGGCTCTGCTCTTCCGGATGGCTTTCAGCGAGCAGAATTTTTGCTTGAAAAAGGTTCTATTGATATGATTGTAAATAGAAATGACCTTAAAAAAACACTCTCAGACCTCTTAACACTTCTTAAAGTTGCATAATGCGGCTTTACGCGCTTTGTGATCAAGACCTTTTGGATAAAAAAGGTCTCTCCCTTGAAGATTTTATTGAAATTGCCAAGCAAAAAAATGCAGAGATTATTCAGTACCGAAACAAAAATGCAGATGTAGCATTTATAAAACAGCAGCTTATAAAAATCAGAAAGCTGTATGACGGTTTTTTAGTGGTAAACGATGCATACGAGCTTATAGAGTTTTGTGACGGTGTTCATGTCGGACAGGACGATTTAAGAGCCATAGATAAAGATATATTTAAAGCTGTAAAAATTCTTAGAGAAGTTATAAAAAAAGAGAAACTCCTTGGCATCTCCACGCATAATAAAGAGGAAGTTTTGCAAGCAAACTCGATGGATATAAACTATATAGGCTTAGGCGCATATAGAGATACAAGCACGAAAGATGACATATCAACGATTATCGGTGAAAAACTAGATGAGATCGCCTCGCTCTCTAAACATTTTGTTGCTGCAATCGGCGGAGTAAAAGAGAGTGACAAATTTGTACATGTAACTTATCATGTAATCGGAAGCGGACTTATTAAGTGAATATAGAAATTATCTCAATAGCAAAAAAAGAGCGCTCTATTTACGATCCTCTCTATAAAGAGCTACTAATGATGATTTCTCGCTTTGCAAAAGTTGAAGATATAGAACTTTTTAATAAAGATGTAACAAAAGCACACACTATCTCACCGGAAGCCTCTAAAGCGGCTTATACAAAACTTTTTGAGCCATATATATCCAAAGGTTTTAACGTTATATTGCATCCAGATGGAAAAATAGTTGACAGTTATGAATTTAGTAAGCTATTAGATGGTAAAATTGCGATTAAATTTTTCATAGGCGGAGCTTACGGCTTTGAAGAAAGCTTTTTAAAAAGAGGCGATTCTGTTATAAGTTTAGGAAATATCACCATGAGTCATAAGATTGCAAAAGCTGTATTGCTAGAGCAGATTTATAGAGGTTTTTCAATTTTAAGCAACCACCCATATCATAAATAAGGAAAGTAAGTGCAAGATAGCGAGCTAAAATACTTCAAAGAGATACTTGAGGGTAGAAAAGAACAGATAATAAAAAATATCAAAGGTGTAAATGAGGAGCTAAGTCAGTTAAGTTCAATGGAACTAAATGATGAGGGCGACCACGCATCTGTCGATAACAGCTCAATGGTAGAGAGTGCAATTGTGCACCAGCAAGAGCAAGAACTAAGAGAGATTAACGTAACATTGGGAAAAATAGTAACCGGTGATTATGGGATATGTGAAATGTGTGAAGATCCGATAGGTTTTCAAAGACTAAAAGTTAAGCCACACGCGATATACTGCATTGATTGTAGAGAAATAGTAGAAAAGTCTAGATAAGGAGCGGTTATGCATATTAAAAAATACACGATAGCAGCATTAATATTGATTATAATAGTTGGTTGGTACGTTTTCGCATTTATTACTAAAGAGAGCATGAGTATTGAGTTTTTTGGTATAACACTGCCATCGCTGTCGATAGCTATATTAGCTGTAATCCCTATGATAATATTATATATAGCAAGTGTCCTGCATATGTCATTTTATTCGATTTTAGGAGCCCTAAAGCTTCGTAAACATGAAAAAGATTATGAAAAAATAGTTGATGCGATAGTGGATGCCTATCTAGGCAAAGAGAACCGTTCCAACTCGTTTAAAACAGAGAAGTATAAGCTTTTAGGTTTTCTTGTTGATAATGCTACAATTTTTCCGGCAGACGGGCTTAACTCGGTAGTTGATAATAAAAAAATAAATAATGTTCTTGCTTTAATCAATGGTGTTAAAAATGGGGATGTTGTTGATTTAAGAAAATATTCTTTACCTTCATCAAATGCACTTGTTATCCAAAATGAGAGAAATAGATATAAAAAAGGTACTATCAGCGCTGAAGATATTTTAAACGGCAATACAAAGTATCATATAAGTTTACGTAAAGAAGTTTATGTTGATTTTGTTAAAAAAGCGCCGCTTTATCTTATTGAAAAATATAAAGACGCAATCAGCAAAGAAGCACTTTTTGAAATTTTATCTAGAATTAACGCAGATGCAAACACTCTGGTTGTATCAAATGATTCACTAATATCTCTCTTTAAAGATTTAAAACTAACTACGGATGATTATATACAGGCATCAAAAAAATTATCTAAGTCAATGCTTCCAGAGCAGAGAATTAAACTGTTTGAAACATTGAGTAATGAGAATGAGAACGTAGTGGACGCATATCTGTTTACTCTATTTGATTTGGAGATGTTGGCACCTGCAAAAGAGATATTAGATATTTCACAGCCAGGTGAATATGCACATTTTAAAGCGTATAGTTCATTAAGAGAGTGTGGCAAATACTTCGATATCAATCTTTTTATATAGTTTATTAAATGATTAAAAAAAAACTATCCTTTGACGAGCCTATCTATGTCTTAGCTCCGCTTGCAGGTTTTACGGACCTGCCGTTTAGAAGTGTTGTTAAGAAATTTGGAGCTGATTTGACGGTGAGCGAAATGCTTAGTTCAAATGCTTTGGTTCACGGCTCGCAAAAAACTTTCAGTATGATAGAAAAAAGTCCAAACGAGGACCCATATTCTGTTCAAATTGCCGGTGCAGAGGTAGATATTATAAAGCGTGCGGTTGAAATTTTAAATGAACAAGAGGGCATAGACGTAATAGACCTTAACTGCGGTTGTCCTGTACCAAAAGTAGTAGGACACGGAAGCGGAAGCTCACTGCTCTTAAATCTGCCTCTAATGGGCGATATTATAAGAACTATCAAAGATACATCAAATAAAAATTTAACAAGCGTAAAGATAAGACTTGGTTTTGAGAAAAAAAATCATATAGAAATAGCAAAAATGGTTGAAGATAGCGGAGCTGATTTTTTAGCCGTTCATGGAAGAACTCGCGCAGGAAAATTTAAAGCGGCTGTCGATTATGACGCAATTGCCGAGATAAAACAGGCTATAAAGATTCCGGTAATTGCAAACGGGGATATTGACTCCTATGAAAAGGCAAAGTGGGTTTTAGAGCACACAGGTGCAGATGGAGTGATGATAGGACGTGGGGCGGTTGGTGCTCCTTGGATCTTTCATCAGCTTAAATCCGGAACTAAAAATATTGACAAAAATCTTAAGCATGATATAATCTTAGAACATTTTGACAAGATGATGGAATTTTACGGTCCTCATGGCGTAGTTATGTTTAGAAAGCACACACACACTTACTCTAAAGGCTATAAAGGCGCTTCTGCACTCAGAGACAGCGTAAACCGAATAGTTGATCCAAAAGAGTATCGTGCCACATTAGATGATTTTTTTAGTAATAGTGAGATAGTTTGTTAAAAATAAGTAAATCAATAAAAACACTAGATGAGAGCGATATAGGCGATAATCTACTGCACTACGACTATAATGTAAAATATTTATTATCCCTCATTAGAAAAGGCATTAGCCAAGAAGATCAGCATTTTTTGAGTTCATATCGCTCTTTTGAGGGCGAAGTGTTTGAAAACTTTGTCTATGAAAAACTTTTAATATATGCGGCAGAAAATGATAATATAGAAAAGTTTGTCTTAAAAGGTTTCCATCAAGACAAAATTAAATCACATGCAAATACACTCTCTATAAGTGAAAAACAGCAGATTGTTTATAGAACAAAAAGCAGAGAAATCAGCGAATTTGACGCTATGCTTATTACAAAAGACAAAGAGCTCTATTTTGTAGAGATGACTCTTGTAAAATCTGTACTAAAACTTAGAAAAAGACTTAGAAAGAAAAAAGCACTTTTAGAAATTATATTTCCAAACTATGAGATAAAAGCTCTAATTATTTTAAATGAAGGCGCTACCGGTGTCAGGCAGTTGCCGCCGTACTGCAGTGTTTGGCTTACTGAGGAGTTCTCGGCTAAAGGCGTACTTGACTATATCGTTGATACAGATGCCAGAAAACTTATGCCAAAAAAGAGAATTAAATCTGACAAAATGATAGAAGCGCATGTTTTAAAGCTATATCCGTTTAGATACTACAATACAATTTCATGGATTACTAAAACAATAAGAAGTAATAAAAAATATATTTTAGATATGAATTTTTTAATGAGTGAAAAAGTTCAAAGATATCATGATTTATATAACAAATTTTATATCGGTTATGTAGATGCAGCTGAAGTAAGAGAAGAGTTGAATCTTGACAAGAGCTTCGATGATGACCACAGGGTTATAGTAGCAATAGAGAAGAAACACTCGGATGAGATAACTTTAACATACTATATACAGCAGACGCGTAAAATTTTATATCTATTCTCATATGATGATAATAACAAAATTGTGAGAGAGAAAAAAGACCCATACGGTATAACTATAACAGAGGTTTACCATATAAGCAAGATGATGGACGATAAGTATAAGCTAAGTGCATCAAACCTAGTTATGATTAGAAAACTATTAGAAGAGAGAACTACTCAGACAGAGGCTTAAGCCTCATACGAGATAGAAGCTGCTTTCTCTTTGTATGAGCGCAAAGACTCTTTGTATGTGTTATCTTCATTTAAAAAATTCTCAAGCTCTTTATGTCTATTTTGTAAAATAGAGTTAAAGTCATCTTCCGTTGATGGTCTATTTTCATTAAACTTATCAAGAAGTATGTTGCTTTTGCCCATAAGAACAAGATAGCTCTGCTCACCAAAATCAAGCATAACAACGCTGTTTTCACCATTTAGAGGTTTTTGAAATCTTATGGTAACGTTATTTGTGCTTGCAGTTGCAGTTGTTTGCGGGGTTGCCTCGCTTTGCGTCTCTTTGTTCTCTTTAAATAACCAAGAAGGTTGAGCTTGTCTGTTTTGCGGTGTTGAAACTCTCTTTTTAATATAAAAGAGTATTACTATTCCCAAAATCAATATTGTTAAAACAATGTAGTAGCTTTGAGATAAATCGTCACCTTTTTTTGTCGGAAGAGCACCTAAAGATTCACCTTCTGCCTCTTTTGGTTGCGTAACATTTGCATTTGCATTTGCATTTGCATTTGAAGGCACGTTTGTCGTAAATCTAAGTCTCAAACCATAAGCGTCAGATGTTTTTGAAGCTTGTAGACTAACAGAAGGCGGTACCTCGGCAACTACTTGCGTATAGTTTTCCATCGGTGTAATAGAGATAGCTTTTATATATTTGGATGAAAGTTGTTTTACTTTTGATGATTCGATTGAAGCATTTTGAAGCTTTATAGTAATGGTTGAGTTGCTTATATTTTGTTTGATAACTCCGTCGTACGGAGTGTCAAACGTTATCATAACATCTACTCTATCGGTTCTGTCGTATATGTTGTAACTTAATATCTTCGAAGCAGATAGAGAAAAAGGAATTATAAAAAGCAGTAATAATTTAATCATAGTTTCTCTTTGGAAAGGTGATATAAAACAGCGCTTGAGTCTAGAATCTCATTTATACGAATAGCAAGATTTTTTTCATATACCATAACTTCGCCTTTGCCCAAAATACGACCATTTACATAAGATTCAACACTCTCGCCGGCTGGTTTTTTCAGATCTATAATAGAGCCTTTTGTGAGTTTTAAAATTTCGCCTACAGTCAGCTCTGTTTCGCCCAAGTCAGATACAAATTCTACTTCCATATCTAACAATCCAGAGTAGTCCATCCATGAAAGTTCTGTCTCTGAATCAAAGATTGTCTCTTTGGCACCATAAGTATGTCTCTTTTTTTTCAACTATAGTTCCTTGATGGCAATAATCATCTCATCATTTTCAACTCTTAAAACTTTTGCCTGGTCATATGCAAAATCAAAGCTGTCAATCTTCTCAAAATGCGGAGTAGACATTGTGTATGCGTATTCGTCCACTGTCTCTGCAAGTACTTTGGCACTTCCGACTATCAGATTTGTAGTCTCAAGTATCATGTCAATCAAAGTATCTTCATCGCTCTCATCTTCTTCTAGCAGGAGAGTTGAAATTCTTTGTGCAAAACTTGGCGTCGCACCAATATAAACCCTATGTTTCTTACCGTTTAAAGTTTCTATATCAATATAAGCAATAAGTGTTCTCATTTTAGTTATATCATCAACAATCTCATGCGGTGCTCTAATTTGATGAATGCAAAAATTTCGTGAAGCTTCTATAATTATGTTTAACATTTTAGCCCTTGTTTAGGTGATTATACTTTATTGAATCTCAAAGTAAAATTAAACTCTACTTTATGATGATATAATTCGAAAAAAAGTTTTTAATAATGATTGAGTTGATTTTTTTAGGTGTTGGTGTCGGTACATTATCCGGTTTTTTTGGAATTGGTGGCGGAACTATACTTGTTCCAGCCCTTATGCTGCTTGGACATGAGATTAAAGATGCCATAGGTATCTCTGTTATCCAGATGGTTTTTAGTTCTGTTTATGGCAGTTACTTAAATAGAAAAAACAAAACTTTAGATGTTCCGATGGGTCTTGTTATCGGAGCTGGCGGATTTATCGGTGCGTTATCCAGCGGATTTATAGTATCAAATATTGATGACAAAACGCTAGAGGTTATTTTTTTAACTTTTGCCATTTTTGCACTCAGCAGACTTTTTTTTAAAACAAAAGTAGAAAAAGTAGAAAAGAATGTAAACAGAGTTATACTGTTTTTAATAGGTGTGGTTCTGGGTGTTCTTGGTATGATAATCGGGGTTGGCGGAAGTATACTTTTAGTCCCTATTTTGGTTGGATTTTTACATGTGGACCTTAAAAAAGCTATATCGGCAGGTTTATTTTTTGTTGTTTTTTCATCAATTTCCGGTCTTATTTCTCACTCTCTAAGCAGAGAGATAGATTTTCAAAGCGGAATAATAATAGGTTTGGCATCGCTAGTCGGTGTTTATGTTGGAGTGTCACTTAAGAACAGAGTGGATGTTGTGTTGCAAAAAAAATTATTATTAGGTTTTTACCTTTTAATAGTAATATATTTAACAAAAAGAATATTTTTTTAGAGGAAATTAGTCATAAATGAAAAATAGAGATGTAATTAAAATAACTGGTGCCAGAGAAAATAACTTAAAAAATATATCGCTTGAAATTCCAAAAAATAAGCTTGTAGTCTTTACGGGACTAAGCGGAAGCGGAAAATCAACTTTAGCGTTTGATACACTTTATGCTGAGGGGCAGAGACGATATATGGAGTCATTGTCATCATATGCCAGACAGTTTCTTGACCGTGTCGGCAAACCTGATGTGGATAAAATCGAAGGTCTTACTCCCGCAATCGCGATTGATCAAAAAACAACCTCCAAAAATCCACGCTCAACGGTCGGGACAATTACGGAGATATATGACTACTTAAGACTTCTTTATGCCCGTGTCGGCATTCAGCATTGTCATAAGTGTAACAAAGAGATCTCTCAAATGAGCGCTTCGGATATAATCGGCGAGGTTGCAAAACTTCCAGAGGGTGCAAAACTTGTTCTTTTGGCTCCAATCGTCAATGAAAAAAAAGGCGCATACGCCGATGTTTTGGAGTCGCTTGTACACAAAGGTTATGTCCGTGCCATGATAGACGGCGTAATGGTCAGGCTTGATGAAGAGATAGAGCTTAGCAAGACTAAAAAACATACCATAAAAGTCGTGATAGACAGGGTTATCGTGAATGAGCAAAACAGAGAGCGCATCGCAGCAGACGTTGAAAAAGCGTTAAAAGAGAGTTATGGCGAACTTGAGATTGATATTTTGAATCACGAAGAGTTGGGGCTGAACCGTTCAAGCATTCATTACAGTGAACATAATGCCTGTTTTGATTGTAAGGTAAGTTTTGACCCGCTTGAACCGCTCTCTTTCTCTTTTAACTCGCCAAAAGGCGCGTGCAGAGAGTGCGACGGACTTGGACTTCGCTATGCGCTTGATCAGGATAAGATAATAGATATCGACCTCTCCGTTGAGAAGGGGGCTGTTAAAATTATCTATGGCTTCAACAAGGGTTACTACTTTACATTTTTAAATGGCTTTTGCGAGCAAAACAAGATAGATGTGACCATCCCTTACTCTGACTTGCCGGATTATCAGAAAAAGGCAATTTTGCACGGAGGCATAGACGAAGTGAGTTTTCTTTGGAAAAACCACGAAGTAAAGAGAGTTTGGCCTGGAATAATCAAGATAGCTTATGACATGTTCAAGGATGAAAAAGAGTTGGCAGACTACATGAGCGAGAAGGTTTGCAACGTCTGCGGCGGACATAGACTAAAGAGGGAATCTCTTGCGGTAAAGGTCGGAAGCAAGGCAATTGCAGATGTTTTAGATATGCCAATCTCTAAAAGTTATGAGTGGTTTGAAAACAAAAATAATTTTAAATATTTAACAGCTCAGAGCACGCAGATATCAGCACCTATTTTAAATGAGATAAGAGAGAGACTCTACTTTTTGTTTGATGTCGGACTTGGATACATAACACTTGGTCGAGATGCAAGAACAATAAGCGGAGGCGAGGCTCAAAGAATCCGCATCGCTTCACAAATCGGCAGCGGTTTAACGGGCGTCTTATATGTTTTAGATGAGCCGAGCATCGGACTTCATGAGAGAGATAC
>JAURYA010000033.1 GCA_030654155.1 Sulfurimonas sp.
GCTTCTATCTCTTCAACGCTCAGCTCATCGTTTCTAATAATTTTAAGGTCAGCCCCCAACTCTCTGCAATATTGAACAATGTTATAGGTAAAGCTGTCATAATTATCAATCATTAAAATCATAATTTATCCTAAATTTATATCGGGAAGTATATCTATATTGCTCTTTTATTTCACTTATTTAGATTCTACAAGTAGATTTATTGAATCTCTTTTTTATTGGTTAACTGCTGTAAATAATTTGAAATATTTATAAGTGAGAATGTAACTAAAAATATCATAAGACCCGGGAAAAAACTAACCCACCAAGCAATCTCTACAACATCTTTTCCGCTGCTAAGAATCGTACCCCAACTCATCTGCGGCGCTACTATTCCAAGTCCCAAAAAGCTAAGTCCTGATTCTGCAAGTATGGCTCCGCCCACTCCAAAAGTAAAGCTGACAAAGTAGATTGGAGCCAGAAGCGGGGCATAGTATTTGAAAAGTATCTTTAATCTGCTAATTTTTGCGATGTTTAGTATCTTTATATATGGCTGAGAGGTTATTTTAAAGCTCTCTGAGCGGATAAGCCTTGCCGTTGTCATCCATCCGGTTATAGATATGATAACAATTAAAACCCAAGATGAAGCATTTACGTAACTTACAAGTGCGAGAAGAAGAAAAAATGTTGGAAATGTCAGAAACAAATCAACTAAAACAACAAAGCCTTTATCTACGCTTCCTCTAAAGTATCCCGCCATTGAACCTAAAATCAAACCTATTACAGAAGCTATAAAAGCACTTCCTACTCCGATAACAAGCGATACTTTTCCGCCCTCAACAAGACGTGCAAGAATATCCCTTCCAAGTCTGTCTGTACCCAAAAAATGTTCCGCTGAGGGTGGAATTAAAATAGCGCCGCCATCAAGTGCGTATGCATCAACAGAATAAAAATATGCGCCGAAAAAAGAGAAAAAAATGACAAATACAAGTATGAAAATACTAAATTTTGGCATCTAATAATTACTGCTTAATTCCAAGTAGCGTCTGCATCATCTGATCAATGGTAGTTATTATTTTTGAAGCAGCACCGTACGCTGTTTGGTACTTTATAAGATTTGTCAGCTCCTCATCTATGCTTACTTTTGAGATAGAAGAGTACTCCATTTCTGTTGCATTAAATTGAGCCGTTATTGTTTGGTTGTTTAAAACTGCCTCGTTTGTTCTAACACCAACTTCAGTCGCCACAACATCAAACATACCGTATATGGTAGATTGATAAGCTATATTTCCAACATTGAAATCATAAACTTCAAACTGCTGCTGAATCATATTTAATGCCAAAGAGCTGTCTCCGGTAATAGGAGATTTTCCCGCTGCTACTTTTGTCGGATTTTCTTTTATTTCATAATTAAGCTGTATATCTTTAGCATTTTTTCCATCAAAAAATCTGCTTAGTCCGAGCGCTCCCGCAAAATTTGAACCTGAATCGTACTTATCGTCTTGAAGTTTGTCTTCAATACCAAACTTATACCCTTTTGCGGCAGATGCTGGGTTCATAACAAACTCTATTGCATTTTCACCGCTTGCATACGTAGCCCAATTAAACTGTATAAAATCATCTACATCGTTATTGGCATTTCCATCAGCGTTATCGTCACCCTGAGCAATAATCTGCCCCTCAATAGAGTTCGAGCCCGCAACACCCGTCATTGATGTAGTCTGATTAATGTTTACACTTCTTCTTGCTGTCTCTTTTCCGTCAATATCATAAATGACGAT
The DNA here is from genome assembly GCA_030654155.1 of Sulfurimonas sp. Taxonomy (GTDB): domain Bacteria; phylum Campylobacterota; class Campylobacteria; order Campylobacterales; family Sulfurimonadaceae; genus Sulfurimonas. Next base: position 1,761 of record JAURYA010000033.1, read on the forward strand.
ATCAAAAGAGCCCTCTTTTATATTTAATGGCGAGTGAACAAGCGATTCTGTTTCGCTTAGATCAATGGTATTCGACTCCATCCTAGTTGTGGCACCCGAAGCATAAAGATTATTTGTTGATTCAATCAGCGTAGTTGCAAAAGCATCCATCTGATCCATAACCCTTTGCAGGGCTCCATTTGTAGGAACACCCGATGAGTCCGTGCTCATCTTATCGCCTCTGAGGTCTAAGATTGCCCCGATTCTTCCGCCTGATATCGTCTCATCCATAGATATCAATACGCCATCTTGTCTCTCGTATGAAAGCTCATAATAACCATTTGAATTGTTACTGCTTGATATGTGAATCGGGTGATATGAGCCTCCATCAACTATATTAAAGCCGTTAACGCTAAGCGTATAACTTCCATATCCCTCATTTGATGAGCTGTTTACTCTACTATTTGACTCGATAACATCTATATTCGACTCCGCTCCAATAAGTTTTGATAAGCTTAGCTCTATATAGTTTCTTTTGTCTCTCAAATCGTTCGCCGTATAAGCTCCGCCTGCCTCAGCAACATCTATTGTTTTGTTTATGCTTGCCAACTCTTGTGCTAAAGAGTTAACCTCTGCAACGTTGACTTTAATCTGCTCATTTAGGTTTGACTGAAGAGTTGTTATTTTGCCCTGCAGTGACATCACGCTATCAGAGAGAGTTTCAGCCTGCTTTGCAAGTGCCAGTTTTATCGCGTCGTTGTCGGGATTGTCAGCAAATGTTTGCCACATATTGTAATACTCTTTTAAATCCGACTTTATACCGACATCGTCAATCTCCGGAAAATAGGTAGAGAGCGTCTCAAGCGTACCTTTTGTAAAATCTGAATACTCTTTGTCAGATGAAATTCCAGTATATCTATCATAAACAAAGTTATCAAATATTCTTGAAATATCTGTTATTTGAGTGCCATTGCCAACATTTCCCGGAGCAGAAAATATAGGGGTGGCAGCAGCAGTTACGACTCTTTGTCTAGTATAACCATCACTCTCTGCATTTGCGATATTATGACTTGTCGTGCTTACGGCAGTTTGTGCAGCGCTAAGTCCACTGTAACCGATATTTAAAGTGTTAAATATTGATGCCATCTTACACTCTCACTTTCAAAAAGGTGGACTCTTTTGAAGCGACCTTTGTATAACCGTGCATCTCAGTTGGAACTAATCTCTCTAAAAAGGTATTGTACAGATTGCTAACAGCCAACACCAACTTCGCATAACGTTTGTTTACATCACGAAGATTTGATAATTCAACCTTAAGCTCTGCCAAATAGGCATGTTGCTCTTCATTTAAAAGTTCTGGTAAATCTTTGTCTGGACTTGCGATCATCAAGGACGATATTTCATGGTCTATCATAGCTTTTTTAGATTCAAAGCTTTTGAGCTTCTCCTCTTTAAGTTTTAGTCTATCAAATTGGGGATTATGATTTGCTACTTTTATATCTTCTACATCAGACTCTGTTATTTTAATTAAATCTCTCAGGTCTCCGAGCGCACTTTGTAAATGATAAGACAGCATAATTCAATCCTTATATTTGTTTAAAAAACTACATTAGCTCTTGGGCTATCTTTTCTGAAAGAGTTTGTAGATTTATTTTATATTCGCCAGACACAAGAGCCTCTTTTATCTGCTCAACTTTGCTTGTATCACCCTGTTTTGAAGCAGTAGCTCCGTTTTTTTGTGCAACTTCCTTGCTTTCGCCAAAATTGCCGGCATAAGCGCTGCGGACGCTTGCACTATTTATTTGTGAAATCATAACCTATCCTTTTTTTCTTATATTTATCATATAATTCGATTCAACTATATCGGCATAATAAAGAAAAATATTAACGTTTCTTACTTTTGACTCAAAAAATCATAAAGCATTTGAGAAAACCCAAACCCTCCTGCACTGGCTTTTGCAAGCTCTTCCCTGTACATAGATTTATATATCTTGTCTCCAGGGTCATTTGCCTGCGAAAAAAGATTTTTTTCATCTTGCATTGCATTATCCATAAGCATTTTAAGGATAACCGATTCAAAAGCATCAGTCTGCTCTCTTAGCTCGGCATTTTGGGCTTTAGCATCAATTTTAGGAATTACGTGCTGCTGTGACATAAACGCAGCTTGTAAATTTATAGAATTTGCGCTCTGCATCAGATCAACTTCAATTCAGCAGAGATACTGCCGGCACTCTTCATGGCTTCTAAAATTGATATTATATCTTTTGGCGTAGCTCCAAGCTTCTGCAAAGAGCGGACCAAGTTTGCCACAGTCGTAGTTCCTGATTTTGTATAGAGCTCATTTTCATTGAGCCCGATTATCATATTTTCATCTACAACCATGGAGCCTGCCGGTTTGCTTAGGTCATCTTGTTCTGTTATTTTTATTGTAATCCCGCCGTGAGTCATAATAATCGGTTTTATAACTATCCCGACACCAGAGATTATAGTTCCCGTTCTCTCGTTGATAACTATCTTGTCTTTTACATTATAGTCCATCTCAATATCTTGAACTTCTGCCAAAAACTCTATCATTGTTTTGTTTTGCGGTTTTTTCAGCTTAACGGTTCTAGAGTCCATTGCTACCGCAACTTCAGTGCTGTAAAAATCATTAACTGTTTTCTGGATTGATACGCTATTTTTAAAATTTGCATCCCTTAGAGAGAGTGTTACAAACTCTTGGTTATATAAATCAATGCTTATTTCTCTCTCAACCAATCCGCCGTCATAGATAAGACCGGCTGTCGGATGCGACGCTACACCGCCTTGTCCGTTTCTACCGCCGATACTGATAGCACCCTGAGCAAGGGCATATATCTTGCCATCAACTCCTTTTAACGGAGTCATAAGAAGCGTTCCGCCCTCAAGCGACTTTGCATCACCTATCGATGAAACGGTTATATTTAGCTTATCGCCCTGTCTTGCAAACGGAGCAAGTTCAGCCGTTACAACAACTGCCGCAACGTTTTTTGATTTTATATCAATTGGCTTCATGTCAATATTCATAGCTTTTAACATATTTGCGATTGACTGGAGAGTAAATTTTGAAGTTGTGCCGTCACCTGTTTTTTGGAGACCGACAACCAAAGAGTAACCGATAAGATGATTGTCTCTTACTCCCACGATATTTGCAACATCGCTTATCTTAGCGGCATATATAGTTGTGATAGTAAATAAAAATAAAATAAATGTTCTCATCGCTAATCCTTGAATATAGCTATGTATAGCAAACTTTATTCCACTTTGCTAACTGATGTTATACATTAAAACGAACAAGTCCGTTTTAATGGCATGGACTAAAGTCCCTGCAACCCCCTAAAGATACGAAAAAACAATGTTTTTCGAGAAATAGAGACTATTTTATATGCTCTCAAGATAGGTCAGGGATGTATTTCCGAATTTTTTAGATTTTTTTATGCTGTATGGACCGATAATTTTTGGTATCTCCAGTGAGCTCATATGCTCTACAATTATCAGTTTTACACACTCTTTTGGAAGAGAAGCTATCAGGGAGATTGTTCTGTCATATATATCTTCCATCCCCTCTCTTACGTTAAAAGGAGGGTCGATGTAAAAATAGGCATCTTCGCCTCTTTTTTGGAGACTCTTTACAACGGACGTAATATTTGCAAAGGTATCGCCACTGTAAACCTCACACAAAGCGGGGTCTGTCTGCGCAATATTTTCCTTTAAAATCTTTAGCGCTTCATGGTCTTTTTCCATAAAAATAACTTTTTTCGCACCTCTGCTTAAGGCTTCAAGTCCTACAGAACCGCTTCCTGAAAAGAGCTCTACAAAGTTAGCATCTATTATTTCAAACTGGAGTGTGTTGAAAAAAGATTCTAAAACTATTGCTTTTGAGGTTCTTGTGGTAGTTTTTGAGGGAAGTTTTAAAGTTTTATTTTTGAATTTTCCGGATATTATTTTTTTTGTTATTGGACTACTTTTCATAAAATGCCCGTACTGCTATTAAAATGTTCTCTTGATACTCTTTTGTTAGCAACTCTATACGTTTTTGTAAAATGTCAAAATCAGGCTCTTCTTCATCCATAAACTCATCTTCTACATGTTGCTTTATCGTAGAGTATAGATTCCCTTTGTTCATGTTTTTGTACCTTTTTTCAAGCGCTAAAATAAGCTGTGATTTTGAAAATGGTTTAACCAAATCTGAATCTTTATTGCCTGAGATATAAAAACATCTCTCATCCTCAAGGCATTTAACATCTTTTAAAACAATATCACAATTTTTCATGGAGCTAAGATGCTTGCCCAAGAAAAGCTCTAGTGATTTTTGCAAAAGCGGTGATTTACACTCAACGGCTACTCTCAAAAACAGTCCTTAAAAAATTTTAAGAAGTATATCATATCAAGCGGACAAATATCTATTTACACTATATTTCAAATCTTCATCCAAATCAGCAATATTTAGAAGCATCCACTCCAAATATCCTCTGTCACACATGCTTATCTCTTCAATATAGCGGCCGCTGTATTTACCAAAATCAAACTTCTCAATAAGCACATGCTTAGAACTTAGTTCAACCAACTCTTCATGTTTTTTTATCTCTATCAAATATTCATACAAAAGTTTTACATGCAGAGCATCACTGAGTGCATTATGAGCTATAAACTCGCCCTCAAGCGCAAGAAGAGAGTGTTTCAAAGCCTCTTTTTTCTCATTTTGGTAAAGCTTTAACTCGTATCTTAAAAATTGTAAAGAAAAGTATTCACACTCTGGGATTAGATGTTTTGTAACCCGAAGAGTATCGATGATTTTGCCATACCAAATAAATCCGCCAGCAAGAAGCATTTTAAGGTCAAAATTTACATTATGGGCTATTATGGTTGAGTCTTCGTTGTTATGCTCTTGCAAAAATTTCCATGCCCCGCTCTCTTTAAGCGTAAGCTTGCCTTTTATCATCTCGTTTGTGATGTGGTTAATGCTTGAAGCTTTTGAGGGGATTTTCTTGCCTTCATTGAGAAATTCGTATTTTGAGATAAGCTCATTTTCGCCTGAGGCTATTATGCCGATAGAGCAGATTTTATCGCTTTTTTCTAAGCCTGTTGTCTCTAAATCCAAAAATATTAACATTTACTCATTGACTTTAAACGGTTCTAGCATTCCATAGTAGTGTTCAAGCGTCATAAAACTTTTCTCGAATCTAAAACGGATTATAAACTCTACAATTTTGTTTTTTAACTCTTCATCCACATTTTCGGCTTTTCCAAAATAACCCAAAGAGATATTTTTACTTTTTACAACTGCATCTTTATCATATCCGATTGCCAATATTTGTAAATATTTTCCCTTTTTTATCTCTCCCATGCTCTGGCTAAGCAGTGATGCTCCAGATAAATTTATAGCCTTAAAATTAAAAAGTTCACTAAACTCTTCAACCTTTTGATTTATATTTAATTCATTATATAAATTTTGCAACAGCACCAAATTCTCTTTTCTGGCACGCTCGTAACTAGAGATTTTATTTGTTAAATTTTTTAATCTATCTAAGGCTGAGCTCATTACTTTTCCTCATATTTACTTGGCAAATTATATCTAAAAGCTAATCTATTTTAGATATAATTTCATACTTTAAAAAAAAGACAAATATGGACTACTTACAGATTAA
>JAURYA010000036.1 GCA_030654155.1 Sulfurimonas sp.
GCGAAGAGGACGGTTATTAAAACAGCATGTTGACGCATCGGCTTAGCTCCAAACTCAAGAGTTGTTTACTTAAGAAGCTTATAACCAACGCCTCTCACTGACTCAATAAGAGATTTATCCCCTAGCTTATTTCTGATTCTTCCAACCATAACGTCGATGCTTTTGTTTGAGGAGTCCTCATTTATGGCATTTACGTTATGAATCAAATCCTCTCTTGAGACAACAAGACCCTGTTTTGCAATCATATATGACAAGATGCCAAACTCCGCATTTGTAAGGTCTATATTTCTGCCCTTGTAGGTTATCATCATAGATGAGACGTCACATTTGAAGTCGCTTTTTGACTCCTCTTTTTGCTGTGATTTTGCTTCATAGCGTCTAAGAACAGAGTGAATTCTAGCCTCTAACTCTCTTGGATCGTATGGTTTTGGGATGTAGTCATCGGCACCAAGCTCAAGCGCTTTTACCTTATCTGTCACATCGCTTCTAGCAGATGAGATAATGATAGGAATATCCTGACGCTCTCTTATCGCTTCACAAACCTCTAATCCGTCCATACCTGGTAGAGTTAAGTCTAAGATAACCAAATCAAACGGCTCTAACTTCAATATACTTACAGCTTTAAAAGGGTCATCTTCTGTGATAACCTCAAACTTAAACTGCTGAAGATACTCCGTGAGTATCTCCGCTAATTCTAAGTCATCTTCAATCATTAATATTTTTTTCATAAATGAATCTTAACAGACATCAACTAATAGCTAGTTAATAGCAATAAAATCTTAACAATTTTGCTAGTTTAGCGATTTTTTCAAATCTGCTATAAACTCGGTAATATCATCATGGAGGGTCTGCAAATCCTCTTCATGCCCAACCTCATCTGCAAGTATTTGAGAAACAATATCATACGTGACAATATCTTTGTCTCTCGTCATATCAACAAGTTGTGAGTATATGGATATCGCGCATTGCTCGCCTTTTATGGAGTCTTGCAAAATACGCACGACATCAAAATCTTTTGGCTCTTCGTAACCGCAATTTGTGTGAGTGAACCAATCTTTTGGATTAAGCAGAGGAGTGCCGCCGAGCTGTATAATCCTGTCTGCAACCATTGTCGAATGTCTAAGTTCGTCTGCCGCATGCTGAGTAAGTTCAACTATCGCGGCATCTTTCATAATTCCTTTGACAACTTTTGCTTCAATGAAGTACTGATAATACGCCAGCCACTCGTCCGCATATGCTCTGTTTAATGCGGTTATTATCTCGCTAATCTCCAAACCTTTGATGATTGAATTTCCAAATTTTGCCATGTCGTACTCCTTAAAAATTATATTATGCAGATAGTATAGTAACCTCACCCTTAAAACAAAGTAATAATTAACTAGTGAAAAACAGAGCCGCGTTATAGGCTATAAATGCCAGAGAATAAGCAGCTATAGAGGTAAATGCCAAAAGATAGAAAAAGTATTTTATACCGCCTGCTTCACGCGTAAATACTACCGAAGCCGCCAAACAAGGCAGATATATCATAACCACTACTATAAACGCAACCGCCGATGCAAAAGGTATGTTTTTTGAAATTATCTCTTTTAATGAAGCACTTTGCTCATCCACCTCATCACCAAGCGAGTATAAAACGCCAAGAGTTGAGACAACAATCTCTTTTGCTGCAAGTCCCGTTTGAAGGGCTACGCTCATTTTCCAGTCAAATCCCAAAGGTGCAAATATCGGCTCAGAAAATTTACCGATACGCCCCAGATAACTCTGTTCTAAATTAGCTTCAGAAAATCTGTTTGCAAGCTCTTTTTTCTCTTTTTCATCTATTGCATTTTCTATTTTTGCAGCATAAGCTTTTTTTAGTTCTAAATTATGTGGATAGTTGCTTAAAAACCATATAATCATTGAAGCCGCCGCTATAAAAGTTCCCGCTTTTTTTAGATACATCAAAGTTTTTGTAACAACCGTATGCCAGATAAGTTTAAACGACGGCAGTCTGTACTTTGGCATCTCCATAACAAACGGCTCATCTATGCCTTTGAATGCTGTTAGTTTTAAAACTTTAGCCGCAAAAAGTCCAAGCATTGCACCGCTTATATATATGGCAAAAAGAATATTTCCCGCCATACTCTCAGAGAAAAATGCACCCGCAAAGAGAACATACACGGGAAGTCTTGCTCCGCAGCTCATAAACCCTATGATAAAGAGAGTTAAAAGTCTGTCACGGTCATTTTTTAAAATCCTCGCACTCATATAAGCAGGAATAGAACAGCCAAACCCCGTTACAAGCGGTATAAACGACTGTCCGTGAAGACCGAATTTGTGGAAAAATCCATCAAGCAAAAACGCTACTCTTGACATATAACCCGTACTCTCCAAAAGAGCGATACCGACAAACAGTATTGCAATGTTTGGGACAAAAAGAACAACAGCCCCGACACCCGATATTATGCCATCCACGACAAGTGAACGAACATCATCGTTAGATATAGTAGCACCTACCGTCTCGCCAAACCAAGAGAAAAAAGCATCAATCCACTCCATCGGAATAGAGCCGATTTCAAAAGTAAGTTGAAAAAGTGCCCACATAAAAAATAGAAATATAGGGATACCAAATAGTTGATGTATTAAAACGCTGTCAATTTTGTCGGTGAATGTTTTCTTTTCAACTTCTCTGTTTTGTTTAAGAACTTCAGCAATAACACCTCTGTTAAATGACGCATACTCTGAAGCAAAAGCCTCTTTTATGTCGTCACAATCATGGTGCAGTTCAACATGCTTTGATGCTTCTATAAGAATCGGCTGTAACTCTGTCCAAATAGGGTCGTCGTGCAATTTTGTATATGTTTTTTTATCGTTTTTAAGAAGATTTATCGCTATGTTTCTGTGTGAATTTTCATCTTGATATTTGTGTTTAGCCAAATATTCACAGATTATGCTTATCTCCTCCTCAACGGCCTCGCTAAAGATAAGCTTGTACTCCATCGTCTCGTTTTCATACTCTTTTAGTATAGCCTCTATCAGCTCGCCTATGCCCTCTTTTGTCGCGGCGGACACCTTTACACATGGGAATCCAAGAAGACCGGACATATATTTGTTGTCAATCTCTATACCCTCTTTTTTTGCCTCATCGCTCATATTAAGCGCTATAAGCATCTTTTTGCCGATACTCATCAGCTCGGCTGTAAGCTGAAGATTTTTTTCCAGATTTGTAGAATCTACGACATTTATTATCAAATCGTAATATGCATTTGAGAGGTACTCGCTTGTAACCCTCTCCTCGATTGAGTAGTCGCTTAGCGCATAAGTTCCGGGAAGGTCAACAACGGTAAAGTGGTACTCTTTATAGTCAAAAAGTACTTCGCTTTTCTCGACTGTAACGCCCGTAAAATTTCCTACATGTAGATGTGCGTTTGATATAGAGTTTATCAGCATACTTTTGCCGACGTTTGGCTGTCCGACAAGAGCAACTTTTATATGTTTTGCCGTTATAGGGCAAGCTTTTACATTTTTATTCATATTGTCACAACCTCTATCAATCCTGCTTCTTGGGCACGAAGAGCTATTCTCATCTTGCCCACTTTTACCTCTATTGTACTTTTTGCAGGAGCAAGTTCTAACACTTCTACAACGGCATCCTTCATTATTCCAAAAGATATCAGCCTCTGTTTTAGCTCCGCATCTGCATTTAGTTTTACGACTTTAACTATGCAAGATTTTTTACAATCGCTTAATTTTTTTATCTCTTTATCGCCTGCTTTATTGAACATATCTACTTCTTTTTATTTCCCATGATGATAATTGATATCATATTAAATATAGATTAAACTAAAAGCTATATGCAACCATAAGCTGAAATCTACTCCAGTCATTGTCTGTTTTTACCAAACTCTCTTTATCGTTTTGCACAGCATAAATCGCACGAACCAGCAATTTGTCTTTAATAATGCTATACTCGGCTCCTATATCTTGCTCCACAACATGAGCCCTATCGCCAAAGCCATCGGCATCTCCGTCAAAATCACCGTAAGCATAAGAGAGCGTCAACTTATCTATCTCATAACTTATGCTTCCGACTACTGCTTCTGCATCACGGTCATATGTTATCTCATTCAAAATCATAGTGTCCATGCTTGTAAAGAGCGCTCCGCCTCCAAAGCCGCTAAAACTCTCTTTGCCTGCTTTTCTATTTGATTTATTATACGCCGCGCCAAAAGTAAAGCCATATGCTGATAGTTCCGCCAAAGCACCGTAAATATTTGCCTTCGTTGCGCTGCTGCTTATCTCATTCTCATTTAAGTATTGAACAGCTGCGGATATAGAGATATCACTGTTTATCTCATAACCTAAAGTTAGGTCAAAATATGCTGCATTTGTAAGCTTGGTTATATTGTAATACCATGCATTTGCCTCAATCATATCATCGGCATAATTTACTCCGCCAAACCACGTTCCATCTTCGCCTGCCCTTACCCAGCCGCTGTCTAAATCAGCATCATACCCCTGCCATTTTTGAAGCTTTCCTACCATAAAACTAAAATTTGAGAGTTGATAGCTGGCTATATACGCCTCAAACGTATTTGCTATCATTCTGATATCATCGCTGTCTGCCAAAGGGGTGTCAATCAGCTGGCGGCCGACACGAAAATTAAAATTTCCGCCGTTGTAGTTAAGATATGCCTCTCTTAAGACGCTATATTCGCCATCAGACGAAGAGAGTTCAGGATTTTGTTTAACGCCCTCATCTCCGGTAGCAAAGCCGATATCATGAGAGAGCGCAAAAGCAGCAGCAGCGCTAAATCCGTTTAGTTCTGCTAACTCATACTTTAAATGACCGCCGATTGCAGTGGCATAAATATCTTTCTCACCTGCTTTTTTGAGGTCATATCCTACATACATAGACCTGATTTCGCCAGATATTTTACCCTCTTCAAACATCTCACTTATAGTAGTAGCCTCTTTTTCTGCTTCTATTTTCTCATCCGCAACAACCAACAAAGGAGATATTAAAAGACAAAAGAGACTCAAGTTAATTACGATACCCATTTATGCCCACTTTTTAAATTTTCATAATGATAACCAATATCATATTAAATCTATCTTTAATTTTTTTCTACACTTTAAACTGTTCCATTTTACGATTTAGCATCTCTGTCATACTGTTTAAATGCTCTGCTGCGGCTGCTATCTCCTCAACGCTTCTTGCATTTGAAGCTACAATTTCACTGACACTATCTATTTCTGACGAAACATTGTTTACCAACTGACCGGTATTTTGATAATCTCTAGCTGTTTTTTCATTTGTTACTGCTGCTTCATGCATAATTTTTAAAGTTGCAGTTATTTTCAACTCCACTCCAGATGAAATATCTGCCAAGTTTTGAATATACTCTGAATTTTTATTCATTTGAGAACTTGCTTCCATTATAGACTGCACTATTACATTTATAGTAGATTGAATTTCAACAAGACTTTTTTGAGTTCTCTCCGCAAGTTTTCTTACTTCATCCGCTACTACGGCAAAACCTCGCCCATGCTCACCGGCACGAGCAGCTTCTATGGCTGCATTCAACGCTAAAAGGTTTGTCTGATCCGCTATATCTCCAATTACACCCAAAACACTTTTTACCTGTTCAGCCTCAGAGCTCAACTGATTTATCTGCTGTGCCATTTCAACTTCAATAGCCGCGGTTCTTTGAACATCCTCTGTAAGTCGTATAATATCTTTTGTAGCTTCATCTAAATTTTCGTTAGCTCTAACTGTATTTTTACGGCTCTCATTAGCATACTCTATAGATATTTCAATCTCTTGGCTTACTTTTTTAGCTTTTTCATTTGCTTTTTTTACAATCTCCATTACATCTTCCACTTTTCTACCAACAACATTAGAGGTAGTCGAGAGCTCATGTGATATAGATGCGTTTTCATTGGAAGAATTTTTTGCTTCAGTTATAAATTCTTTAATTGAATCAATAACTTTGGATAAATTTTTAGCAATTACAGCTATCTCGCTCTTGCCTGCAATCTCAAGTTTTGTCGTAAAATCCAGCTTTGCCAATTTTTCAAGATAGATATCTATGCTTTTTATAGAGTTAATAATTAGATTTATTACTATAAAGCCCGAACTTATTACGACGATGAGTATAAGCGAGAGTACTATACTCTGCGCACCAAAATCAGCAATGTTACTGTTTATCTCTTTGGCTGCCTCGTCATACTCTTTTTTATGTTCGCTTATCCACTTATCTAGCCTGCTTGAGAGCTTCTCGGCAAAAGGGTCAAGTTTTTCCATGACCTTATTCCCCTCGCTAGTCCCTTTGTTTATATATGTGTTAGCCATCTCTACGGCAATAACATAATACTCCTGCAGATCAGTTTTAAAGCCATCAAGTTCTCTTGCCATCTCATCTTCGCCAAGCTCTTTATGTACCTTAATCAGCCTGTCCAAAACAAGATTTGCATTCATAAAGTATTTGCCGGCTTCTGAATAACCGTCGTCAAACCCCTCTTCTGCCCTTGTTGCAGAGACATCGGTCAGCCACTGCTGAACCTGAACAATATTGAGCTGCAACTCCAAAAAATCAAAAAGATTCGGTAAAACCTCCTTTGACTGCTTATTTGAGTGCTCCTCAATTACACTCATGTTTTCATGGTTCACCGCCATAGTAAGCAACAAAACTCCAAGCACTACAGCAGATACAACAACCAATATCTGCTTAATTTTAAAATTATTTAACAAACTCACTGCCCCTTCCTCCCCTTTTTCTTATAAATACTTTTTATAGACAAACTAATTGTACTTTGCTAGATAATAGCTATTTTGGAATTAATATTCAATTAAAGAGTGCTTTTTGTAAATATTTACTTAGCTATAATTTCACAATTACAAGAAGGAATAAAATGAAATTTTTATTTACAAACAGATCCCACTTTAACTTAGCAAATATGTTTACCTTTGTAAATATTACAGCGGGTCTTATGGCAACCTATTTCATAACTCAAAACAACTTTTTTACAGCAATCATTCTGGCTTGGGTAGGAGGGGCATTTGATATATTTGACGGCAAAATCGCCAGAAAATACAATCTCTCAAATGAGTTTGGAGTTCAGCTTGACAGCTTTGCAGATTTTCTGAGCTTTGTTCTTGTTCCTGTATTTTTAATCTTTCAAGCAGTTTATGTCGTAAACTTTTCTGGCTTCATGATTTTAATAGCAGCAGCTGTTAGCATCTACTACGTTATATCAGGGCTTAGAAGACTTATACAATTTAACATAAACTCGGACGCAGGAGAAGTGGCGAAATTTTTTACGGGAGTGCCTACTCCTCTTGGCGCGATTTTGCTCTGGCTTGTTTATTTGGCTTCTACTTACGGGGTTTTGCCTGATTTTGGGGTTTTGGTTTTGATGGTAATTATAGGATGGAGTTTAAACTCTAAAATAAAAGTTCCCCATCCGTAAAAACTTATTTTCTAAAGTCTAACACTGCTTCGAAACTACCATTTTTATCAACACTATTTAGTTTTAGACCTCGATATTCGGCCATTTTCTCTAGATTTTTAACTTCTTGTTCATATTCTACTATAACTGTAAGTGTCTCGCCCTTATAGCCACCCAGTGTTGACTTAACCTGATGCATCATATCTGGAATAGGCAGTGCACGGCGTGGATCAAGTGGCATTCCACGAGTATCAAGAACACCGTTTTTAAGATTTTTTGGCACTTGATATTCATCCATAAGACGTTTTGAGGATGCTCTCCAACCAGCTTTGCTCAAGTCAGCAGGACCAAAAAGTGCACAATGGCAAGTTCCGTACTCAGCAATTTCATCATCAATAAATTTACAAGGACACATCATCTTTTTGTTTAACTCTTCGTCGGCAGAAGGCTCAAAACAAGGACAATAACGCTTGCCAAAAGTCGCTTCCATCTCGCAAAGATTACTTTTAAGATTAGTTAGCATCATCCAACTCGGATTAAGTGCATAATTTTTCTGCTTCGCATACTTTTCTAACCAGTCTTGTTGCTTTTTAGCACTTTCTTTATATTTGAAAAAGTCTTTGAAAAAACCAATCATCATATTTATCATTTGTATTCCTTATGTTATTTAGAAAATATAGATCATTAAAAATCTATTTTGTATTAAGTGCGTACTTTCCGCTTCCAAAAACAAATATCAAAATCGACATTACAAGATATAGAAACGGAAGTTCAAAAGATGGCGCACCATGTTCGCCTAATCTAAAAAGCGAGCTTCCATATACTAAAAATATTGCAAAGCACATATTTAGTGCTAAAACCAAAGATGCCACCCTTGCATAAACTCCAAGCAGAATTAAAATCGGCACCACAACCTCGCCTATATAAACCCCATAGGCTAAAAACTCCGGAAGTCCTGCGCTAACAGTTAAATGTTTTATACCGGCTATGCCGTTGATTATCTTATCAAGTCCATGAAAGAGCATCATTACCCCAACTGTTACTCTTAAAATAAGTTTTGCTATATCATTTATCATTTTTTTTCCTCGGCTATCTCTTTTTTCTCTTCTCTAAATTTACAGCTTCCGACTCTCATGATTTTACCTGTTCTTATAACCTCTTTTACATATTTCAGTGTTCCCTCTGGATCGGCATCTCCAACCTCCTCCGCTATAATCTTTAAAAGATCGGCTTCGTTTGTGGTCGTCCAAGTTTTTTCATAACTGTATTGCGTCTGTATTTGCATAATTTTATTCTCCCTATAATTCACACTATCTTATCTCTTTATAATAATATCTAAAAATTAAAAAATTTATAATTTCTATATAATTATTTTAATAATTGCAACATGTACTCCTGTTTTATCGATTTTTCTACACAATATAAACTTAAATAATCCACAATATAATTTATTTAAATAAAAAAGAGAATATATTTGGGTATAATTCGCCAAATATTTTAGGGGAAGGTGCCATGTCATACTTGACATGCTTGTATCATCTCCTACTCTTAAAGGAAAATGATGCAAGAAAATGCACAAACACAAACAGAAACAGAAGAAAAGTTGATCACATTTGATGATTTAGGATTGAAAAAAGAGATACTTCAAAGTGTCAAAGATGCTGGATTTACAGTTCCAAGCCCGATTCAAGCGGCAGCAATACCGTTTATTTTAGCAGGTCGCGACATAGTTGGTCAAGCACATACAGGTACTGGTAAAACAGCAGCTTTTGGTCTTCCTGCACTTAACAATATAAACCCAAGAGACGGTGTTGGCATTTTAGTTATCACTCCGACTCGCGAACTTGCAACTCAAGTAAGCGATGAGCTGTTTAAATACGGTAGAAACATAGGTGCTAAAACTGTAACGGTTTACGGCGGCAGCTCTTACAACAGACAAATCGACCTTATAGAAAGAGGAGCAAGCGTTGTTGTTGCAACTCCGGGCAGACTTTTAGATATACTTAAAAAGAATCTTTTAAAGAATTTTGCTCCTAGTATTGTTGTTCTTGATGAAGCTGATGAGATGCTTGATATGGGATTTTTAGATGATATCAACGAAATCTTCTCATACCTTCCGTCAAACAGACAAACACTTCTTTTCTCGGCTACTATGCCAAAACCAATCAAGCTTCTTGCAGAGAGAATCTTGGATAATCCTGAGTTTATTAGCATCACAAAAGGTGAAACTACAAATACGGACATAAACCAAGAGTACTATGTAATCGAAGAGTCTGAGCGTGATGACGCAATCATTCGTTTGATGGATTCAGAAGGGTGTGACAAGTCAATAGTATTTTGTAGAACAAAAAGCGAAGTAGACAGACTATCAAACGTACTTTCAAATGCCGGATATTTAGCAAACGGTCTTCATGGAGACATGGAACAGCGCCAACGTGAGACTGTAATCAAAGGCTTTAAAAACAATGGTGTTAAAGTTTTAGTTGCTACCGATGTTGCTGCTCGCGGTATACATGTTGACAACATCTCTCACGTTTTTAACTACCATATCCCTTTTGATCCTGAGTCTTATGTTCACCGTATCGGCAGAACAGGACGTGCTGGAACAAAGGGTAAGGCAATCACACTTTTAACTCCATTAGAGTTCAAAGAGCTTCAGCGTATTAAAACAAAAGTTGGAACAACAATGACTCATGCATTTGTTCCAAGCAAAAATGATTTAAGAGCTACAAACTTAAAAACTATTGTTACGACAATCGAAGATCAAAAAATTTACGATGAAGCACACCAGATTCTTGACATGTTAAAAGAAGATATAGATGAAGCGACTATTATGTTTAAGCTAGTTTCTATGATTTTAGATAAGCAGACAATTCAAGGTCCAAATTTTATCGGAATTCCTGCTGATAAATTAGCTGCAATACTCGATCGTGCTAGCAAAAGAGGCGATAACAGAAGTGGCGGTCGTGGCGGTTACAAAGGAACAAGAAGTCGTCCAAGCGGCAGCGGTGACAGAAATCGTTCAGGAAGTGGCGATAGAAACCGCTCTGGCAGCGACGACAGACCACGTTCAAGCGAAGGCGGTGAGAGAAGTCGTCCAAGCGGCGGCGGTTACCGTGGCACAAACGCTAGTGGCGGTGCTGGTGGCGGAGAAAGAAGTCGTCCAAGCAGCGGTGACAGAAACCGTACAAGAACTAGAGACTAAAAACTACTACAAACATTAACCCGAAATTCATTTCGGGTTATCTACGTAAACTACTTTCAATCCCATTCAGAACCCATAAAAAACGATATAATTAATCAAAAAAGAGAAAATATGATTATTTATGAAGACAGCTGGCTATATATAGAAAAAGAGCAAAGCGAAATCCCGTGGCTAAAAATCTTTACAAAAGAGCCTTACAAAGAGCTAGGCGACGTTTCAAAAGAGCTACGCGCGAGACTTTGGGAGATTTATGACATAGTAGAGTTTGAAATGAAAGCGTACTATAAGCCGCAAAAAATAAATATGGCATCATTTGGAAATATGCTCCCACGCGTTCATATACATGTAATGGCGAGATTTGAAGATGACAGCTACTTTCCAAACCCGATGTGGGGAGAAAAGCTTAGAGAGGCGAAGCTGAACCTTCCAGACGAAGAAGAGTTCTTTAAAAGAGTGGCTGAGGCTTTAAAACGTTTACAAAAGTAACGCCCATTCTAAAAATAATTTATTATATAAAATAGATAATTTTATTCTAGTTTGAGGCGGGATTTAATTTTTTTGAGGAGTTTACTTATTGTAAATGACGAAAATAAAACTAAAGCCCAACGCTAAAATTGGACAAAAGTATCATTTTAGAATAGTTATTTTAAAGGGCTAAATGGGACTAGAGCCGAACCCCATGTTAATCCCCCTCCAAAAGCATCAAGCAGCATAAGCTCTCCTGCTTGAAGTCTTCCGCTTTCATATATATCGTTTATTGCCATCGGGATAGAAGCACCAGAAGTATTTCCGTACTTTTCAACCGTTAAAACTACCTGCTCATCATCTAATTTTAAAGCATCGCCTACAGCTTTTATAATTCTTAAATTTGCTTGATGCGGTACAAAGTGTTTAATATCAGAAGCTAAAATACTATTCTCTTTTAGTATCTCTACAACATCTTTTGTCAAAGTTTTAACAGCAACCTTAAAAGTCTCATTACCCTTCATCTGCATAAAACAGCTTGTCGCTTCTTGCTCTAAAGTATCATGAAAAGAGCCGCTTCCGCCGTTTGGCGACATAAGCAGATCTGCAAATTGTCCATCAGCACCCGTGTGAATATCTATGATTGCTTCATCTTTGTTATCGGTCGCACTAATTACCGCTGCCCCAGCGCCATCTCCAAAAAGAATACATGTAGCTCTGTCTGTATAGTCGGTAATTGCAGATAACTTTTCAGCACCGATGATTAGAACATTTTTTTTCATTCCGGATTCTATGAATGCTTTTGCGATTGATAAAATATAGACAAAACCTGTACACGCCGCTGAGATGTCAAATGCCGTAACATTTCCAAGTCCCAACTTTGTAGAGATAATAGTAGCCGTTGATGGCATACAAAAATAGTCAGGTGATATTGTTGCACAAACCACCATGTCAATTTCACTTTTATCCAGACCACTTCTCTCTATTGCAAGTTTAGCGGCTTTAACGCCCATATCACTGGTAAACTCATCGTTTGCTGCAATACGACGCTCTTTTATACCGGTTCTTTTTGTTATCCACTCATCAGATGTGTCAACCATCTTTGCAAGATCATCATTAGAGAGTACTTTACTAGGAGCATAAGCACCTATGGAACGAAATGCAGCATATGCCATTAATTTTCCTTGTTTTTTAACGCTTCGAGTCTTTCGATAATGTGTTCATTTACACCTGTATCAACATAACTTATTGCTTGAAAAATTGCATTTTTTATTGCTTTTGAATTACTTTTTCCATGACTGACTATCGCACAGCCTTTAATTCCGATGAGCGGAGCACCGCCTATCTCAGCATAATCCATCTGTTTTTTAAGCAACATAAACACTTTTCTCATAAGAAGTGCTCCCGTGATAGCTATCGGGGATTTTCTAATATAATCTTTTATCAATCCGCTAATAGTAGAGGCTACGCCTTCAGATGCTTTTAACACTAAATTACCGACAAAACCGTCGCAAACTATAACATCACAAGTTGCATTGAAAATATCACTGCCCTCAACATTGCCTTTGAAACCTTTGTAGCCTTCAATCAACTTAAATGCCGCTTTTGTAAGTTCATTACCCTTGCTTTTCTCTTCGCCGTTTGCCAAAAGACCGATTGATGGCGTAGATATTTTAAACATATCTTCCGCATAGCATCCGCCCATTACCGCAAACTGTGCTAAATGCTCAGGTTTAGAGTCAACATTTGCTCCGACATCCAGTATAATTGATCTGCGAGAGCTTTTTGTAGGCATCAAAGCCACAAGAGCAGGTCTTAGAACGCCTTTAAGACGCCCAAGTCTAAGAGTAGCCAAAGTCATTGTTGCCCCACTGTGTCCAGCAGAAACTACACCGTCGGCTTCTCCGTTTTTCACTAGTTCAATAGCTTTATAGATTGAACTCTCGCTTCTCTTAAGCGCATCAGTTGCAGCGTCGTGCATTGATATAACATCATCCGCTTCAACTATAGAAATCTTATCTCTATAACGTTTTGGTAACAGAGGTAAAATTTCTGATTTTTTACCTACAAGAATAGGAATAAAATTTTTTTGTTTGAGAGCTTGAATACAGCCTTCTACAATTGGCTTAGGACCGAAGTCCCCGCCCATTGCATCAATAGCAATCTTTACCATTGACTATTTGTACTCACCAGTTGTTGGGTTAATATGGTGTGGAAGTTTGTATGTTCCGTCTTTGTCTTTAACTGGACGAGCTAAAGAGATTTTATAGTGAGTTCTTCTCTTCGCTGAACGTGAATGAGATACTCTTCGTTTTGGTACTGCCATAATATATTCCTTTCTTTTTTGTTTAAAACGCTTCTTCTTCAGAAGCACCATTTTTCTTACAATTTGGGCAACTGTTATAGTCGCTTTTTATGAGTTCTATCTCTGAATTCATGAGCTCTTCTAAATCTGCTATGGAATCCAAAGCTTCCACAACATCTAAAAGAGAGTCTTCACTCTTTTCATAAATACCATCAGAGATGAAGAATTCTACTTCCTCGTCCACATCAAGCTTGAACTCATTAGCGCAAATATCACAATCTGCATCAATTTTTCCCCTTAACTCTGCTTTTAGCAAAATTAATTTGTCGGCATCATACTGTAAATAACCTTTAAAAGTTATTTCATCAGACTTTACTTCAAAATCTAATGGTGTTTTGGTGACTTTTTTAAGAAATACTTTCATAAAGATTTACTTATGAAATTTCTCTCTCAGAGAAAAAGAATGCGATTTCAACAGCTGCATTTTCCAATGAGTCACTTCCGTGAACTGCATTTGCATCTATGTTTTCAGCGAAATCTGCACGGATTGTACCAGCTTCTGCCTCTTTAGGGTTAGTAGCACCCATAAGATTACGGTTTTTGATAAGTGCATTTTCACCTACAAGTACTGAAACAACCACTGGACCGCTAATCATAAAATCAACTAGATCACCGAAAAAAGGTCTCTCAGAGTGAACTGCATAAAATGCCTCTGCATCTGCACGAGAAAGTTGCATTTTTCTAGTTGCCGCTATTTTCAAACCATTACTCTCAAAACGATCTAAAATCTTACCTATAACACCTTTAGCAACTGCATCTGGTTTTATTATTGATAGTGTACGTTCCATCAAATCTCCTATTAAATATATAAAATTAGGATGGAATTGTACCTAAAAAAGAATTGATTTTAAATTAAAAAGATAAATTTGTGAATTTGTTGGTTAAAAGGAAGGTATCACAAAGCGTAAAACACTTTGTGACTTTATAAAAATTACTCTACTACTGCTTTGCCGATTCCACGTTGATCAGCTGTGATATCATCACGGTGTGCTGGACTTTCGCCTATTGCATCCCATGTAATACATCCCTCAGTAGGACATGCCGTAGCACATGCAGGCTCATCATGATGACCGACACACTCTACACATTTATTTCCATATACATAATAAATTTCTTCACCCGTCGGGTTATCATCTTCATCTACGATTGCCTCTACCGGGCACTCATCAATACAAGCACCACAGTTAATACATGTATCGCCAATAATTACTGCCATAGGATTCTCCTAGTTTTTAATTTCGTGGTAAGTTTAACAAAAGATTTTTAAAGATAGCTAAAATATCTTGGATAAAAGCATAATAATATAAATTTGTTACGCTTTTCATATCAAAATCTGCTTTTATTATATTCCCAAGTATTTTTTAATATCATCTACTCTGTCTCTTCTCTCCCATGTAAAATCGCTGTCTTCTCTTCCAAAATGCCCATAAGCAGCAGTTTTTCTGTAAATAGGACGAAGCAGGTCTAAAGATTTTATAATCCCTTTTGGAGATAGATCAAAGAGCTCTTTTACACACATTTCTATCTTTTCTTCATCCACAATACCAGTTGAGTGCGTGTTTACCATTATAGAAGTCGGCTGAACTATGCCTATTGCGTAAGAAACCTGTATGGTTACCTTGTCGCACGCACCTGCCGCAACCAAATTTTTTGCAACATGTCTTGCCGCATAAGCAGCACTTCTGTCAACCTTGGTCGGGTCCTTGCCGCTAAATGCACCGCCGCCGTGAGGACAACTTCCTCCGTATGTATCGACTATTATTTTTCGCCCCGTTAGCCCTGCATCGCCTTGAGGACCGCCGATTACAAATTTTCCGGTTGGGTTTATATGAAAGATTGTTTTATCACTCATAAGCTCCGCCGGAATTGCATGTCTGATAACTTCTCTGATTATATCCTCGTGAATCTTCTCTTGAGAAACATCCGGAGCGTGCTGGGTTGAAACAACTACGGTATCGACAAAAACAGGTTTGTCGCCTACGTATTTGATGCTGATTTGCGCTTTGCCATCTGGGCGAAGATATGGAATAATTCCCTCTTTGCGAACTTCGGCTAATCTTTTTGTCAGGCGGTGAGCCAAATATATCGGAAGCGGCATAAGAACATCCGTTTCACTACAAGCGTACCCAAACATCAAACCTTGGTCTCCGGCGCCTATCTCTCCGTCAGCTTGGCTCACACCCTGATTAATGTCCGGTGATTGCTCTCCTACAGCATTTAAAACTGCGGCTGAACGGTAATCAAAACCGTAAGTTGCATCGGTATAGCCAATCTCTTGGACAACCTTGCGGACAATCTCTTGCATCGGTGCATATGTCGTAGTTTTGAGCTCACCTGCTATTATACAAAATCCATTTGATACTAAAGTTTCGCACGCAACATGTGCGGTAGCATCTCGTTCAATAATATAATCCAGAATTGCATCACTGATTTGATCTGCCATCTTGTCAGGGTGACCCTCTGTTACAGACTCTGAAGTAAAAATATACTCTTTTTGAGCAGAAGCTTCTTTTGTCATCGATTTTCCTCGTATCTATAAATCAGCGAAAGTATATCAAAAAAGGTTATAACTTTAAATGCTCAGATTTTCATTAATATACTTTTGTTAAAATTTTGCAAACAAACAAAAAGGACATTTACATGTTAGTAACAAATCCAGCTCCAGATTTTACAGCTACAACAGTTTTAGCGGACGGTTCAATAGTTGATAATTTTAAATTATCTGAAAACTTCGGTAAAAAAGGTACGGTTCTATTTTTCTATCCACTAGACTTTACCTTCGTATGTCCGTCTGAAATAATCGCATTTTCACACAGAATTGAAGATTTCAATAGCCGCGGTGTTAACGTTATAGGTGTTTCAGTTGACAGCCAGTTTTCACACTTTGCATGGAGGGAGACCCCGGTAAATAACGGCGGTATCGGCAGAATCAAATATCCGCTTGTTGCAGATTTGACAAAACAGATTTCTAAAGATTACGATGTTCTTTTTAGTAACTCGGTTGCTCTTCGCGGTTCATTTTTGATTGACGCAAAAGGTATCGTTCGCCACGCGGTAATCAACGACCTTCCGCTTGGAAGAAACATTGATGAGATGATTCGTATGGTTGACACTATGCAGTTTACAGACGAGCACGGCGAAGTTTGTCCTGCAAACTGGAAAAAAGGCGACGAAGGCATGAAGGCAAGCACAGAGGGTGTTGCCGAATATCTTGCAAAGCACGCAGAAGAGCTGTAATTAGTTTTAAAAACAGAGAGCCGGTTGCTGCTTATTTGCACTCTGGCTCTCTGGCAACTGCGTAAAATTTATTAAAAAAAGGGATAGTGTGAAAACTATATTGTTAATATTTTTACTCTCCATTTCTATCATTGCTTCAGAAAAAGAAGTTCCAAAAAAACAAAATGCAAAACAAGAGTTAAGCTATATTATCGATGCCAAAAACTATGGCCTTATAGATGCAAAAAAAGCATTTTTTGTGTTAAATAGCCATAAATACGGAACAATGCAGGACTATTTTGCCTTTGCCGATGAAAAAGATGCGAAAGAGCATGTAGAAAAGTATGGCGGAAGCGTCGTAGATTATGAGACATATATAAAATTGGATGCAAACAGCACAAAATAGTATTTTGGTGTTATTGTTTTACAAATTCCAAAGCTTTATGATTCACAAAAACTATCTCTCTCCACTGCTTTTTTGGTGCGATAAGGTTTAGACGTTTTGGATTTGAGCTTCTAGAAATCGCCACATAAAACTGCGATGGCGCAAAAATCTCATTTGTCTCGATTATCAAATCCACAATGGACATGCCCTGCGATTTATGGATTGTTATGGCATATGCGAGCTTTATCGGGTACTGATAGATGCTAAAAAGACTCTCTTGAAGCATCTCTTTTTTCCCACCTGCACTCTTCTCTTTCCATACTTCTTTGCTTTGAGCCACCGTCTCCAGCTTTACCACAACGCCGTCTCTTTTTTGCACATAAACATATGTCGCATCTATGTTTACCACGACTCCTCGCTCGCCGTTAAAGTAGTTCCAAGAGTTTCTTGTAAAAAGAACAGGAACGCCCACTTTTAGCTCTAACTCCCTCTCTATCCTTGCATCGTCCATAAAACGCTCTATTTCAAGCTCTTTTACACTTTTTACATGTTTAATTATTCCCGCCTCTTTAACATGTAAATCATTATCAACAAACTCCAGCTGATTTTTATTATGCTGCGCGGCAGAGCTGTTTTTTCCAAACAAAAAGGTAAACTCGCTCAAATCCTGCGGCAGAGGTTTTATAAACTCATTTAAAGAGTTGTGTACCTCTTCATCTACAAAACCGTCTCTGACATGTGCCAAAAGTTCTATAAAATCTCTATCATCCGTTCTGTATATGTGCGTGAGCTCTACGGTCCCAAATGCAAACCTCTCCCATGAAGCCCCCTCAAATGCAAATCTGACCTCCGCATAACCCCGCACAACCGGAGGAAGCTGCAAAAAATCTCCAACTACAAGAACTACACCTTTAAAATCAGCCTGCTTTAGTCTTAGCTCTATCATATCAAGCAGAGTATCGCTTACCATGGAGATTTCATCTATAACAATCAAATCCATGCTTGAGATAAGCTTTTTAACTTTTTTGCTTATTTCCATTTTGCCGCTAAGTGAAAGCTCTTTTAAATTTCCTGCAATTCCCAAATCTAAAAAACTGTGCAGTGTCTGCCCGTTTATGAGCGTTGCAGCCATTCCGGTAGAGGCAAGTTTTGCAACTTTTTTTGCCTCTTCCTCATAAAACTTTATAACATCTCTTGTAATTGTTGTCTTTCCAACACCAGCGCCGCCCGTTAAAAAAACGTTCTCTTTAGCTTTTAATTTTTCAATAATATCTTTCAAATAATCCATAAAAAATTATACTATAATATCAAAAAATTTATGAGGATATTGCGTAATTATGGAGAGAATACTAGTAGTAGAAGATAACAAAACCTTAGCAAAATTAATATCAAAAAAGTTGAGTACCGAGCTTGATTTTGAGGTAGATGTAGCTTACAACATGTCCGAGGCAAAGTTATTTTTTAAGAGATACAAATACTTTTTGGCTCTTCTTGATTTAAATCTCCCAGATGCCCCTGACGGCGAGATTGTAGACTATGCGATAGAGCATAAAAACCGCGTAATAATCCTAAGCGCAAAAGTTGACAAAGATTTTAGAAACAACATGCTCAAAAAAAACATCATTGATTATGTCAACAAGAGCGGCGCGCACGATGTAAACTACATTATCCAGATGATTACAAGACTTCACAAAAACCAAAACCACACGATTTTAATCGTTGACGACTCGATGGTATTTAGAAAACAGCTCCAAAATATGCTTGAGAATATGTTTTACAATGTCATAGCGGTCGCGCACGGCGAAGAAGCGATTGGCATATTGCACACAAACCAAAATATCAGCTTGGTACTTACCGACTACAATATGCCCGTTATGAACGGTCTTGAGCTTACCTCTGAGATAAGAAAAACATACAACAAAAATGACCTGAGCATCATAGCCATCTCTTCAAGCCTAGATGACGACACTACTGCGCTTTTTTTAAAAAACGGAGCAAACGACTATATAAAAAAACCATTTTCAAAAGAGGAGTTTTCATGCCGCATAAACAACTCAATCGAAGCGCTTGAAAATATACATGCCATAACAAACCACGCCAGCCGCGACTTTTTAACTGGACTTTACAACAGAAGATATTTTTTTACAGACATGCAGAGTTATTTTGAAAAAGCTATCAAAGAGAATGAAAATTTTGCAATTGCAATGATAGATATAGACAATTTTAAAAAAATAAATGATACTTATGGTCACGAGAGCGGCGACAAGACTATAAACAGCGTGGCAAACATCTTAAGAGCGAACACAAGCCAAAATGACATAGTGTCAAGATTTGGCTCAGAGGAGTTTTGCGTAGCACTTAAAAATGTATCCTCCGACAAAGCGCTTGAGATTTTTGAAAAACTTAGAGAAAAGGTGCAAAATTCAGTGCTAACGTCTACTAGAGGCGAGGAGATAAGATTTACTATCTCAATCGGTGTTGCGATTAACTACGAAGATACGCTCGAAGAGAGCATCAATCAGGCGGATATGCTTCTTTATGAAGCAAAGCAAAATGGTAGAAATAGGATTGTGCACAACTAATCTCTGAGTACTATAACCTCTCCAAAAGGCACATCAGCTTCTTTTGGAGAGACCCATTTTACCGTATAGTTTGGCGCCTCTTTTGCAAATATGCCCTCTAAATCGCTAAAATATATAAGCAGTTTTACATCCTCTAACTCGCGCTCTACAAACTCAAACACCGGTCTAAAGTCAGTCGCGCCGCCGCCCTTTATTTCAGCTTCTAAAATATCGCCGCTATAAAAAGTTTTATGCAAAAGTATTTTGTCATCGCACAAAAGCAGCTCTATCTGGTAGTTTGAAATGGTGTTTGTGAGAAAATTAAGCTCGCTTAAAAATTCACTTAGAAGTTTTTCATCAACTGAGCCGGAAGTGTCAATCGCAACAACAAGTTTAAATCTCTGGCTTATAGATGATGGAATGTATAAGTTCATATGTAGAAATTTTTTGCTTGGAGGAAGCAGCGTATAATCATCCTTATGAAACCTCTCTAACGCCGCTTTCAATTCATCTCTCCAGTTGATTTTGCCATTACATGTAATTTTAAAAAACCTACCTATAGAGCTTGGAGCTTCACCGCTTTTTATCTCCGAATCAAAGACTGCCTTTGCAAACTCGTCAAAAAGCTGCTCCTCTTGAGCCTGCTCTTGTAATGTGTTTTGGTTTTGCACATCGTCAATATCATCTGCCTCATACTCAAGTTCATCACGCAAAATATCCTCTTTAAGCTCGGCGTAAATCTCTTCGGCATAAAGACCACTGAAGTGTTTTGAGTAGTGGGCTTCATCTGGGCGCACAAGGTTGTTTTCAACCAACATGTCATTTATTGCATAGTCCGTTGCCATCTGCCAAAGCCAGCCGCTTCTACCGTTTCTTCTGGCTTCATGGGCAAGCGAAGCGTGCATTGCCCCGTTTGCAAAGACAAACTCCATCTCTGCAGTTGTAAGCCTCTCTAAAAAGTCGCTGTTGTACTCCAGCTTTATGCCGTTGCTTTTAAAGCTCTGTATATCGCCGTTTTTAACCAGCTCCAACTTTGATGCGATTGTCCCAAAGAGCGGATAGTCAACCAAAAGTTTGGCTTTTGCCTGAGAGATTTTATGCTCTAGCGACATCTGCTACCCAAGAAGATAGGCAAACTTCTTAACCCACTCTTTAAAAACATCCGAGTGCTCCATCCTCACACCGTTTCTTTGCAAATCCTGCAC
>JAURYA010000032.1 GCA_030654155.1 Sulfurimonas sp.
GCCGTTAAAGTTAGCTGCAGGTGTATATGTGTAAGTGCCATCAGATGAAAGAACCAACTGCCCACCGTTTGCCGTTGCGAATGTACCTGCTACAACGCTTAATGCATCCTCGTCAACGTCATAATCATTAGCATCTAAATCAATTGCCGAATTAAGCACCGTATCTTCTACTGCACTAACCGCATCATCGACTGCAACAGGTGCATCATTTGCCGGAGCTACATTAATAGTCAGCATGCCTACATCTGAAAATTCTCCGTCTGTCACTGTATAATTTACACTGTCTACTCCATTAAAGTTAGTCGGAGGAGTGTAGGTATATGAACCATCAGCGGCTATAACTATTTCACCGCCTTGAGCTGTTGTATATGTACCTGCCCCAACACTTAAAGCATTACCGTCTAAGTCGGTATCGTTAGCGTCTAAATCAATTGTCGAGCTAAGAATAGTATCCTCAACTGCGTCAACGGTATCATCAAAGGCAGTTACTGCTTCATTTAGGTTATTGATAGATACAGAAAGAAGCTGGGTAGTATAATTCCCAAAAGAGTCAGTAGCCGTTACATAGGTGTTGTACTCGTTATCTCCGCCTGAATCCCTTGGATTTTCAAAATCTGGCGACTCTTTGAAAGTTACAAGGCCTGTCGCAGAGTCGATGTTAAATAAATCACTATCAAGTCCATTTATGCCATAAGTCACCGCGCCCTCAGCCGTAGCCGAAACTTGAATAACCGGCTCGGTGCCGTTCTCGTCATAAACTACAACATTAGGAGATGTGATGGCCGGCGGCGTTATTTGTCCAGCATCATAATTTGTTACGCTGCCAAAATCAGTTATGCCAAATCCAAGTGCACCGTTTGAGCCTCTGTTAAAGCCAAGAACGCTCGACTCTGCGACTATATCGGTTTCAGTAAATGACGAACTTCCCTCAGCGCCCTCTTCACCGGCTGCAGTTTCTAAATCCCCAATATCCTCACCAGCTGTTTTAGCATCCCCCACGCTTGCTGTTTCTAGTACTTTAACCAAATTCTCATCACTCATCATGCTATCCATTGCATCTCTGCCGTGGATTACCGAGCCGTCTGCCAATATTCTAAAAATACCGTCATATGCAGATGCTTCCGGAAGCGCTAAAAATTTAATCTGAAACAGAGCACTCGAATCGTTACTGATAACCTGCTCATTTTCGTAAACATAACCCTCGTATCCAGGTTCACGGACGACACCATCAACACCAATTACTTTGATATTACCTTGTGTTACTTGTATTTGTCCTACTACTTTTCCAGTTGCCATCTCACACCTCCGAATTTAATTATGCGAAAATGTTAACATATGCAAATCTACATGTAAATAGTACTTTGGTATTGATTTATTTTAATGCGTTAAACAACATGTAGATTTAAGGTCGTATTTCAGGCTCTCTGGCTGAATTATGAAGTGAGTAATACCTTTTTTACAAAGCCCAGCTCTGATGCCTTCCAAAACTATCTCAACTTGACTTAGAAGCAAATCATCTCTAAGCACAATATGAGCCGAGCCGTAGTACTCCTTTGAGTTTGGGCGGTAAAGGTGCAAGTCGTGAACTGATAAAACCTCGCTTGAAGAAAGTATCAAATTTTCTACCTCTTTTATATCGTCAATATTTGAATCCATAAGAGAATAGAAGGACTTTTTAAGTACGCTAAGAGCCTCTTTTATAATATATATACTGAAAACAACAGATAAAATGGAGTCGACTACTACAACCCCAAACAGATATATAATAACCCCGCCAACTGCTACGCTAAACGAGATTACGGCATCACCGAGCATATGCAAATATGCCGACTTTATATTTACATCTTCGTGATGTTCGTGATGATGCTCATCCTCGTCATGATGGTGATGGTGCTCTATTTTGTTTTGGCTGAGCAGAAATGTACTAAAACCGTTTATTGCCAAAGCTATAAGCGAAACGATTATGACAATCGGCGCGTCTATCTCACTTGGGTTAAATATGCGCCCTATTGACTCTACCAAGATAAAAATCATAGTGGCAACCAAAAAGATTGAGTTTATAAAAGCCGCCATCATTTCGGCCTTTATATATCCAAAAGTCATCGAATCAGTCGCCTTTTTTGCACCGAAAATAATCGCCACAAGCGAGATAAAAAGCGCTAAAACATCGCCGAGGTTGTGAAATGCATCGGCAAGAAGCGCCATGGAACCACTGTATATGCCGGCAATAATCTCGGCAATAACAAGCGTAATATTTAAAAGAATGACCTTTTTTAGTACGCTCTCTTTCTGGCTATGTTCCATCCTTGGTTACTTCTTCATCAAATCAACGACTTCATCTACGCTAAGAGAGCGCCCGCTGCTCTTTACTACGCCATCTATCACTAATGCCGGAGTGCTCATCACGCCGTAGCTCATAATCTTTGTAATATCTTCTACCTTTTCAACACTGTGAAATCCGCCCACTTTTGCAACGGCACTCTTTGCAACCTCTTCTAGAGTTTTGCATTTTGCACATCCAGTGCCTAAAATCTCTATTTTCATCAATTCGCTCCTAAAATAAAATTATACTTCTTGCAAAATTGCAAGAAGCAATCTGCCCCTTTATGGGGCAAGCTTTAGTGCCTCAGCGGCCAGCGTAGCTAAATGGGCTTTGCTCATTTAGCGTACAAAACCAAGTTAAACACATACCCGACTAAAAGTATCCCAAAGCCAACTATACCAAAAAACAGCGCGATTAATTTAACATGCAATATTCTCTTTAGTATCATCGCCTCAGGCAGACTTAGAGCTGTAACAGCCATCATAAAAGCGAGGGCGCTTCCAAGCAGCATCCCTTTTTGCGTTAAAACCTCGACAAGAGGCATTACACCCGCGGCATTGCTATACATCGGTATGCCCATAAGAACTACTAAAGGCACTGTGTACCAAGCATCTCCACCTGCGTATTTGGCTATGAAATCAGCCGGAATATATCCATGTATATAAGCACCGATTCCCACACCTGCCATTACGTAGAGATATATTTTTTTAAATATGTCAGCGCTATACTCCCAAGCATTTTTTGCTCTCTGCTTTATAGTAAGCTCTATCTTAACATCTTCAAGCTCGCCATCTATCGGCGTAACCGGTATTAGCACATATGTTTCAATGTTTTTTATCTTGCCTATGACGTAGCCGCCAAAAATTGCCACGAGAAGCCCCAAACTGATGTAAAGCAGAGTTATCTTCCAGCCAAAAAGCCCAAATAGCATCGCTATGGCTATTTCATTGTTTAGCGGTGCGGATATTAAAAAGCTAAAAGTTATCCCGATGGGTATTCTAGCCTGCATAAATCCCAAAAAAAGAGGAATGGCGCTGCATGAACAAAACGGAGTTATTATCCCAAAGAGCGATGCTAGAATATTTCCGCTAAACTCGCTCTTGCCTTGAAGATAAACTCTCACTTTTTCGGTATTAAAGTAAGTTCTTAAAAAACTGACAACAAATATAATGACAATCAGAAGGATAAAAATCTTAATAGTGTCATATATGAAGAATTGCAGAGCCTCGCCCATCTTGCCATCATGAGAGATTCCCAAAACATCATAAACAAACTTTTTGCTTAAATCTTCTAACCAGTTAAACACCGCTTCT
Source organism: Sulfurimonas sp. (assembly GCA_030654155.1). GTDB lineage: Bacteria > Campylobacterota > Campylobacteria > Campylobacterales > Sulfurimonadaceae > Sulfurimonas. Next base: position 3,637 of record JAURYA010000032.1, read on the forward strand.
CCAACTCTCAATACTTTATTTATATATTTATAGTACCATTTTATCCATGATAGATGATTTAATTTTAAACTACGTACTTCTTTTTGTTTTTCTCGAGCTGTATGAGATAACTTGGCAAAAAGCGCCTAGCATCATGGGTATGGTTATACGCATGTACAGATACTACTCAAAAAGCATATTTCTGTTTTTGCTTATGCAGCCTACTTTTTACTTTAGCATAGGTTTTGTCATGCTTAGCGACTATAACATCTATGCAATGATTCTGCTATTTCTAAAAACTGTGGATGTTGCAACGAAGATACTCCTCATAGAGCAGGTTTTTACAAAAAGAAAGCTCTCCCATGACCTAAGTCTGATTTTACTCGCACCCATAAACAGTTTTTTGCCGTACCTTGGACTACTTATCTATCCTCCGCTTATCATTTTAGCTCTCTAGGTCGGAGTATCTATTTTTAAGCTGTGCCTGTTTTGAGAGAAACTTCACATTTGGCGATATCTCTTCACTGGCTATATGATAGTGCTTATAGAGCTTCTCCAGCGAGTCGTCTACCTTTTCAATCAGCGAAGTGCTTAGTGAACTCATCTGCTCTTTTATGTTATTTATCTCGCTCTCTTTAATATCTCTGAAATCTTTTACAATCATACTAAGCTGAGACTGCGATTTAACATATTCTGATTTTACAATCTCTATATCTTTTATCAAATCTTTCATAGTTTCGTAAACATTGTGTAAGCCGCTGTTTTTTGCTTCGATTTCATTCATTTTTTTAGATGATAGAATCATCTGCTTCATTATCAGCTCACTCTGCTCTTTTACGCCGCTTAGCCTGTTTTCACTCTCGTAAAGAGATATTCCCAAGCCTTCCGTATGTGATTTGAGGGAGAGTATCTCTTTTTCAAACGGCTTTGTAATATCTGAAAGCTCATCAATGGTGTGTCTGGTAATCATTTTTGCGATAGTCTGGGAGATATTGCTGATTGTTTGGAGGTTCTCTTTTAACTCTTCAATCTCTACGGCAATACCGCCCCTGCTCTCAAGCGATTTTGTCAATGTAGCCTTAACTTTGTTAAAGTGGTCTTGTTCTGCCACTCTGAGTATATCTATATGTTTATGCACAATATTGTCCAAAGACGGAAGCTGAACCTCTGTAAAATTTTCAAATGACTTTATAACATTATCATGCCACTTGTCAACCTGCTCAAACTTTTCTAAAAATCTGTTTTGATTTACTAAAATTGCATCCAGTATCTTTATGTCGTGTTTAAATCTCTCTCTAATCTCTTCTTGGGCTCGTCTGTCTTCGTTCTGATTTAGAATCATCTTCTTTTCCAACTCAGCGCTAAACTCTTTTAGCTGAGTTATCTGTTCTATCAGCGCTTTTGCAGATTCATGCTGGTTTTTTGATTGGTCAGATTGTTGAGTTTGATGTAAAACATTCATAATTACATAAAGAATGAGTGAAACCAAGATAGGAAATAGACTCTCTTTTAAAATAAGAAGAGTATCTGCCGTTTCAGGGTGGGTTATAAAGTGGATGGTACCGCTTATTGCACCTATTCCCATCATCAACGGTGCATAGTTAATCTTATTCGGCTGTTTTAGTATCGATATTTGTCTCAAAAAAAGTAACGCCATAACTGCAAAAGCAAGTAGTAAATCAGCACCAAACATCATCTATCCTTAAAATAGGGTTGAAACATTCTATCATAAACTTTTATAAAACTATATCTAACACCTCTGGAGGTTTTTTTACAACTATTTTGGCATCGCCCTGCGTACTAAATCCCCAAGTGGCAAAGATAGAGTCAATTCCGGCACTATCGGCACTGAGTATATCTTTGGAGTTATCTCCTACCATCCACGCTTTATGATTTTTTTCATCATATTCGTAGTAGTTCAGTATATGATTTAACATCTCAGGGCTTGGTTTGGAGTTGTTGACTTTATCTGCTCCGATGATTACGTTAAAGAGATTTTCAACCCTTAAATGCTCCAGCATTCTCAGCGCAAACTGTGTAGGAGCATTTGTTGCAACGGAAATTTTTACGTCCGAGGCAACCAAGCTCTTGAGCATCTCCTCTACGCCCTCGTAAAGATAGACATTTTTTACGCACTGCACCTCGTAATGGCTCTCAAAAAGTTCTCTGTCTTTTTGGTGGTAAATCTCTGTCTCGTAGAAAAGCTGTGAGAGATTTCTCACCTCCATGTTTATTGCCCGAACTACATACTCTTCACTCAGCGGAGCCAAATTGTGGTGAGCTTCTCTTACATGATTTATGGATATTGTAATATCTTTTTTAGAATCAAGCAGCGTGCCGTCCATATCGAAGATAACAATTTTCATCTATATATTTATCTCATTTTTGCATATATCTCTACTAATGCATCAACAAAAAGTTCACTCTCATTCGGACATCTGCAAACTCTGTAATCTTCAAATCCCAGCTCACGCGCAATTTCACGGTACTCAATCTCAAGCTCAAAATCTGTCTCAGAGTTGTCAATAGCAAAAGCTATAGGAAAAATAACAACGCTCCTGCTCTTAATCTCTTTTAACTTATCTTCCAAAGAGGGTTTCAGCCACTCCATCGGTCCTACTTTTGACTGATAAGCCAAATGAACTTCATTAAAATTCATCTCTTCATCTTTTAATATCTTCTTTAAAATCTCAATATGTTTTTGTACATGTCGCTCGTAAACATCACCCGCATCTACTATCTTCTGAGGCAAACCGTGAGCTGAAAAAATGATGTCAAAATCTTTGCACTCATCAGCATCAACTCTCTCTTTTATTCTCTCAATTATAGCTTTGTTGTAGGTGCTGTTTTGAAAAAAGTGTTTTATCTCAACCAAGATAGCGTCACCGCCTCTTAAGTGGTACTGCTCCTCAAAATCTTCTAACGAGGACTTTGTCGTAGTAGTTGAAAACTGCGGATAGAGAGGAATTAAGTAGATTTTTTCTATATATTCTTTGTTTAATCTCTCTACAACTTCAGAAGCAAAAGGAGAAGTGTAGCGCATCGCAAAATCAACTATAACACTCTCTCCGAGCCTTAAGCGAAGTTTTTCAACAAGATTTTTCGTATGCCCGACCAGAGGTGATTTGCCGCCGATTTGTCTATATATCTCTTGAGATTTTTCGGTTCTGCTAAAAGTTATCATTTTAGCTATTAAACTTCTTAAAAGTGAGCTCTTAACCGTTATAATATTTTTGTCATTGAACATATTTGTCAAAAAAACTTCAACCTCTTCTAGGTTATTTGGACCGCCCATATTTAGTAAAACGATAGCTTCTTTTTTCATTATGTATCTCCTTTAACCCTTAAACTTATCTCGTAAACTATTTGCTGTAATGGTAGCATATCTTCATATATTTTGTAGAGCGTATCTATTAGTTTATCTCCGTCTTCTATAAGCTTAGGCTCCAATATTTTATATATTGCCATCCCTTTATATAGGCTCAAATCAACATTTGACATCTCAGAGCTAAAGCCTCGCGGATATTTTTTATACCCTTTTTCTATGGTTTTATAGCCCTTGGCATTTAAACTCTCCAAAACACCAAAAAGCTCATCTCTGCGGCTGGCTTCTTTTATGTAGTCGCGGTATGCGTCAAGAAGCGGCTTTTCAAACCATCTTACTCCGGCAGAGACAAATAGTTCATCAGGAGAGAAGTGAAGATAAAAAGAGGAGTTTTGCAGTCTGCTTCCGCTGTTTCCCTGAGTAAAAATAATGCCGATTTTTGATTTTATGGGCTCTTTGTTTGCGCCCATTCTGCGGGTGTCTCTGTATATTCTAAAGAGAGCTTTGTTGATTTTTGGCTCAAAGTTTATTGTAGGTTCCAGCGCCATTAAGTGCTCGCCCATCTCAGCCACAAAGGCACGGGATGGGTTTAAAATATATTCTTCATATTCACTTTTATGGGCTTCAAACCACTCTTTGTTATTGTTCTTTCGGATAGCTTCTAAAAAAGGCAATACTTTTTCACTAAAGCCTATAAACTCCACGCACTAGCCTCTTAAGAGAGTTTTCTGTTTCTAAACGCGATTGCAATTACTACAAATAAAATCGCATAAGTAACAGGCACAAAATCAGGAATCGGAACAGGGTCGCCTTTTGCATATGAGTGCATTCCGGCAAGATAGTAATTTACCCCAAAGTATGTCATGATGACCGACGTGTACGACAGAAGCGATATAACGCTGTAGTTAAATTCACTATAAATTGATTTTATAAATCTTAAGTGAATCACCGCCGCATAGATTAAAATAGTTACAAGCGCCCAAGTCTCTTTTGGGTCCCATCCCCAGTAACGCCCCCACGATTCATTTGCCCAGACACCGCCTATAAAGTTGCCCAGCGTTAAAAATGCAAGTCCAATCATAAGGCTCATCTCGTTTATTGAGTTAAGTTCTTTGATAGAGAGCGAAATATGATTCTCATTGTTTTTGGTTTTAAATATGAAAAGCAAAATTACAATAAACCCTAAAAGCGCACCAAGACCTAAAAAGCCGTAACTTGCGGTGATAACGGCAACATGTATGCTTAACCAGTATGAGTTAAGAACAGGGACAAGATTTGTAACCTGAGGATTCATCCAGTTTAAGTGTGCCACGAAAAGAATAAGTCCCGTTAAAACAGCAGTTGAAGCCATAGTCATAGATGAGCGTTTTGAGAAGATAAAACCAGCGAGAACTGTTGCCCAACTAATGTATATCATAGATTCGTATCCGTCAGACCATGGCGCGTGTCCTGCGACATACCATCTGAGTCCTAAACCAACCGTGTGCGCTAAAAACAGTGCCACTAAAAGCCACAAAGAGAGTTTTTCAAGTATGGTAATATTTAATTTTGGTTTTAATATCTTTATAAAACTTGCAATCAGCAACACAAATCCGATTAAAAAGTACAGAGGGTAGATTCTCTCAAATATGTTTGCATAGTTGTAAAGCATCTCTGCTTTTATCCTGCTCTGTGGTGGAAGAACTGATGCACCGTAAAATCTTTGGTAGTCTGCTATTTTTTCTATTGCAGAGTTTGCACCGCTCCAATCTCCGCTGTTTATTGAGAGTTCCAGAGCCGAAAAGTACTCAAATATAATATCCCTGACCTTTTGGGCATTTTGAGGCTCAAAAGTCTCAAGCGCCTCTATTGTTTCATACCACTTGTTGTTAGCGTCATTTGGTTTTGGCCAAATTTTTATTAATGCTCCTGAATATACAGAGTATGAAATATTTACACGCTCGTCAACTTCTAGAACAGCTTTATCGAACAAATCCCTCTGTTTTGGCTCTTTTCTTACTGCATTATCAACAGCTTCAGCCAGTTTGTAGCCCTCTAAAGTCTCAGGGTTTGCAAAAAATTGTGAAAAAGATGCATATTTTGCAGAAGCGTCAACACCCAATCTTTTATTAATCTCTTCATTTTTTGTTACAATTATTTTTAAATTTCTGTATGCTTCAGGTTTAGCCATCATTCCAAGAACAATCTGGTTTGCATTTAACTTCTCTGTGCCGACTGTTACGGATGAGTTTTTATAAATTTTTGCGACTATCTCAGTTGAGAGCGTATCAAGGGGCTTCATTCTGCCGCCGCTGTCTTGAATAATCAACTCTCCAAACTTCACTGCATGCTCTTTATTAAAAGATAAAATAGTTTTTATGTCAGGGTTTATCTCCTCCGCATAAGAGGGCGTTATGCTAAAAAGCACTCCGAGTGAGAGTAGAAGTCCAAGAGCCTTTTGTTCGCTGGCTTTTCTCGCTTTTTGTGAGAGTTGATCAAACCTGTTTCCTTTTGAAAATAGCGCCCAGAACATCCCCAGACCTAAGAGAAAATAACCTATGTATGACGGAAGTGTTCCCGGGTCGTTGTTTACTGACAAAACAGTTCCTTTTTCATCTTGGTCGTAAGAGGATTGGAAAAATCTGTACCCGCGGTGCTCCAAAATATTGTTCATAAAAATTCTATACGGCGTATATACCTTTTTTTCATCATCCACCAACTCGACTTCACTTGCATAAGATGCCGGAGACATTGAACCAGGGTATCTGTCAAGCTGAAAATCAAGAAGCTTTACGCCAAATGGGAGTTCTATTTTTTTAGAGCCGTAAGATATATGTACGTCAACTCCGTTTACAACATTATGGTGTTCTCTAGCCATACGTCCTGCCTGACCAAAAATCATAACATCCTCTGAAACATCGCCAACTTTGATATTAAATAAAAGAGCATCTTGAGCCGGTCTCATAGGCGAAGCAGCTGGATTTGAAACAATCTTTGTAGTTGCATGTTTGTAGAAGTTGCGCACTACGAAATTACTTTTTTCTGTACCAAAAAGCGTTCTGAGCTCAAGTTTACTCTTCTCGTTTGGAGCAACATTACCCTGAGTTTTATCTTCCATTTTCAGATACTTTAATGGCACATCATGTTTCATATAAAGTTCGCCGTTTTCGCTAAATATAGAGATAACAGGTCTTAAAAACATATTTCCTGAACCAAAGTCCAAAACAATCTCGCTGTTTTCATAAAACTCGCCTTTACGAAGCTTTATAGGCTCACTTGCATCATTAGAAGCGACCATCATCTCTGCAACTTCAAAACCGCCATCTTTGCCCTCTTCTAGGCTCTCTATGGCATCTGGGATATACTCAATTAGTTCTACATGTACATCTTTATTATCTACTTTGAGTGATGAGGAGAGAGAGTTGTTAGTTTTTTTAGAAAGATACAGCGACTCAGAGGTAGAAACATTCTTGTCCCCCACTTTTGCACTTACCTCAAAATATGTATCGGAGCTTATCATTGTTGTAGCAATTTCACCTTCGCGAATATGCATGGTTCCTTCAAAGCCGACAAACCTTGTTATCGCAGCACCAAGAACAATTACTAAAAATGAGAGGTGAAAGATAAAGATAGGAGCTTTTTTTACGCTGAACATCTTATATTTGTAGATATTAAACATAAGATTTATACTAAGCAGTGCTATAAGCAGCTCAAACCATAGAGCGTTAAACACATCCGCTTTTGCAGTCATTGTTCCATAATCGTTCTCTATAAACGTAGCATAACCGATTGCCGCGGCAAATATAAGCATCATTATGACCATCGTGTTCATAGAGCTTAGAGCCGAAATAAGTTGTTTCATAATATATCCCTTAATTAAAAAGGGTATTCTATTTAAAATTAGATAACGGAGCGTTAAACTATTTAGTTATTATCCAATTTGAAAGTCACTCTGACATCACCGCTTTCAAGTTCTTTTGCCTCATGTCCAATACTCAAAGGAATCCTCTGATAAAGCGGAAACGGTTCATGAAAAAAGATACCGACAAGTCTGTCACTTTCACTTTTGAGCAGTGATAACCCAACCATTGTGTTTACCATCGGCTCAGGCGGTTGGCACTTTGTAGCGTCATATTCGTAATATGTTAATCCATCCTCTTCATATTTGTAAAAATCCAAAGTTGCTCTTGGAACTTCTATTAACTCTCTCTCCATCGTACTATCCCCTTTTTTTGCGTATTTTATCATTTAATAATTAAATTTTCTGATTAGAATATTTTTTTATTCGTATTCTATATTTATAATATTCATGGCTCACAAACAAAATAATCGGAAACGGAAGCAATATCCATAAATCGCTAAGCAAAATATCAGCCGTATGAAATACTTTTTGCACAGGCTCAACATTTAGAAGCATCCACATCCAAAGAACTTCCGACAACATAGCAAAAAGCAGAAGTTTGTTACTGTTCCACTTGACACTCCAAGCCGACGACTCCCAGCTGCGCATTGTCCAAGCATTGACAAACTGACAACTTATGGCGCCAAGAAGCGTCATTGTCATCGCCTGTGACTGCAACAAAGGGTCTTTTAAATCTACTGTGCCATATTCCCATCCATGCATAAGCAAGAAGCTTATAAATGCGACCATAGCTGCCGTTGCTTCTATGATTCCTATAAAAAAATACCCTCTTTTAAACACCTCCCAATCAAGTATTTTCTCTTCTCTGCCAACAGGCGGTCTTTCCATAATGTTTTTTTCCGGTTTTTCACTCCCAAGTGCAAGCCCCGGAAGCATATCGGAACCCAAATCAATCGAGAGAATCTGAATAACGGAAAGCGGAAGCGGGATTTTAAAGAAAAACTGCAAAATATACGGAACGATTTCCGGCACATTGGATGATAAAATATAAGTTACAAATTTTTTAATATTTAAGTAAACACTTCTACCCTCTTCTATGGCGCAAACAATGGATTTGAAATTATTATCCAAAAGTATCATATCCGCTGCCTCTTTTGCTACGTCCGTACCGCTTATTCCCATTGCTATACCAATATCTGCACGCTTAAGCGCAGGAGCATCATTTACGCCATCACCCGTCATAGCTACAATCTCGCCGTTACTTTGGAGTGCTATTGCAATTTTTAGTTTTTGATTGCTCGACATTCTCGCAAAAAGAATAGTTTCATTTGCAAGCCGCTTTTTCAGTGCCTCATCACTGATAGCTTCTACTTCCTCTCCCATAAGCACAGAATCAAATTCTAAACCTATTTTTTTGGCAATTGCCTGAGCTGTTTTATCGTTATCTCCTGTAATCATCATAACTCTAATGCCGGCAGTTTTACACTGGGCAATCGCTTCTTTAACCTCCGAGCGCGGTAAATCCATAATAGCAACAACTCCCAAAAGAGTGAGTCCCTCTTCGCTTCTTTGAGAGTTTTTTGCTATGGCTAAAACACGATACGCTTCATCTTCAAACTCTCTGGAATAATCCAGCATCTGTTTTTTTAGAACATCATCAAATGGCTGTTCTTCTCCGTTGCCATCTAGATAAAAAGAACACTTCTCAAACAGAACTTCAACAGCTCCTTTTGCAAAAAGTATCTCTTTGGCACTGTTTGTATAGATAGAAGACATCATTTTTCTTTCACTGCTAAATGGTATCTCATCTATTTTCTCATAACCATCAATGGAGATACTGTTTTTTTTAGCTGCACATACAAGAGCCAACTCTGTCGGATCGCCAAAGAGGGCATTTTTTTCAATGACCGCACGAGAATTTAAAGTACCTGCAAGCAATAGCTCATACAATCTTTTCTCTGATGATTCGTTTGAATCATCAAAAGTAAATTTTCCTTCTGTTTCATACCCCTCGCCGCTAACGGTTATATGTTCACCGCCTGCAAGTCTTATCTCTTTAAGTGTCATTTCATTGCGAGTAAGAGTGCCTGTTTTATCGGTACATATTACCGTAGCACTTCCAAGTGTTTGAACAGAATCAAGATTTTTAATAAGAGCGTTTCGTGCAGCCATTCTCTGGCTTGCCAAAGAGAGTGAGAGTGTAATAGTTGGCAAAAGCCCCTCTGGAATATTTGCAACAATCAAGGATATGGCAAAAATAGTGGTCGTCAGGAGTGTTTGATTTGAAAATATCCCTAAAATAAAAAACGTAGTGCCCATTCCTAAAGCTATAATGGTTAAAATATTGGTAATTTTTATAACTTCTTTTTGCATAGGAGTGAGTGTTTTTTGAACACTCTTCGTAAGTGTGGCAATCTTTCCAAACTCTGTTGCATATCCCGTAGCCACGACAAGAGCAGTAGCACTTCCAGATACGACGGAAGTACCGGCAAAAACCATATTTCTTGCGTCTATGGTTCTATGAAGAGCTGTATCTGCCTTCTCTTCTCTTCTTGATGGCCGCGACTCGCCGTTTAGAGATGCCGTATTGATATACAAGGCTCTGTTTTTTAATATCACTGCATCAGCAGCAATTTTATCTCCCTCTTCCAAAATTATAATATCACCCGGAACAAGCCATTTTGAATCAATACTTTTTAGTTTGCTATCCCGCCAAACACGCACTGTAATCGGCATCAGTTTTAGTAATGCTTCCATAGCTTTATCGGCTTTATATTCTTGCCAAAAACTAAATGTTGCATTTATTATCACGGCTATAAAGATGGCATATCCAAGTATGTCATTTCCAGTATTTGGTGCATAATAATCTGCAATAAAAGCCAATAGCGCGGCTACTTCTAAAAGTATTGCAAAAAATTGCATATATTGCTTTAAATACTCTCTTACATAGCTCTTTTTTTGAGAATCGCTAATCTCATTTAATCCAAAATCAGCTATGCGTTGCTTTGCTTCTCTTTCATTCAAACCATCATCAGATGTATTGTACTTTTCAAAAAGTTCCTCTTTTGATAGTTTAAAATCACTCATTTAGTCCTCTTTATAAGTTAAACTCCAAGTTTTATCTCAAACCCTTTTCTATCTCCGCTTAGAAGTTCTACGCTTCCGCCGTGAGCCTCCGCAATCTGTCTTGAGAGAACCAGTCCAAGCCCGTTTCCTTTTACTTTAGTGCTTTTAAATGCCTCAAAAAGCTCTTTTTCATTTTCAATCATCACGCCGCTGTCATATATATAAAATTTATGAAATTTATCATCCTTCTCATATAAAATCTGAACACTTCCATCTTCGTTGTCATCAAGCTCAATCGCATCAATAGCATTTGTCAAAAAGTTTGAAAAAAGCATCTCCAGCAAATCTTTGTCCGCATTTAGTATAAACTTCTGCTGCGGAAAAATAAACGTTATATCTTTCGTATAACCGTAGTAGCCAACAGCCATATTTAGCGCGTCTTGAAGCTCGCTCCACATAAAAGGAACTTTATGCGCATGAACACCTTTACTAAACATCAGCGTTGCTTTAATAATTCTCTCTATTCTGCAAACAGACTTTTGTATCTCTTCAACAATGGCAACATTCTCCGGAAGCACCCTTTTTTTCAGCGTTGAGCTTAGAAGCGAGATAGAGCCTATGGGATTTCGTATCTCGTGAGAGAGATGTGCCGCCATCTGCCCCATGGTTGCGAGATTCTCTTTTCTCTTTTGCTCCGTTATATCGGTTGCACTTAGCATCAGCTTATCTTTATATGACGAGCTTTTAATGAGATATGCCTTAGAGTTAAAAGTAACCTCATAATCGTCATTTTTTAACTCTAGCAGTGCAAACAGCTCACCCAATGACTTTGAGAGTGAATTTTGCAAAAAGATGTTCCCCTCTTCATCCAAAATCCAGATAGCATTTGGTAAAAACTCAACAATTTTCTCAACCGTATCCTGAAGATGCACATAGGAAGCTTTGAGTTCATTAAACTCTTTTTCAACCTTATATGTCTGTTCTATTAAAAGATTAAGCTCTTGTGGCGTTATAGTTGACATTATTGATGTATGTCCCTGTTTCTATAACTAAGTATCTCTTGAAATTTTAACAAAGATGATATTTCTTTAGCTTTTATGTCAAAAGTATCTACAGATATATTTAACATATCAGAAGCTTTAAATAATAAACCTTCTATCTCCGATACATCTATCTTTGCTTCTTCTTCGCTAAGAATAATAAAATCATCTCCCTCAAAACGAAAAAGTAAATACTTTGGAAAGGTTTGCATAAGATATACTCCGATGGAATTTAGTAAAACATCTCCATCATGCCAACCATTGCTTTGATTAAAATTACCGAAATTATGGATACTAATAAAATTTATATACTTATAAATATCAGAGCTGCTGTTTTGAACTAAACTCAGATCCAAATATGTTTGATTGTATAGCCCCGTAATTTGATCCTTATAAAAATAAGCAAAACGCTCCTCTTCTATTTTTCCATGCGGCATTTGTGTACTGTTTGTATCTACTTCAATCTTTTTTAAAGCCTCTACGGCGAACTTGGCTACTATCGGGTCAAACTGCTTGGCGCTATTTGCGACAATCTCTGACAAAGCTTCTGCCTGACTTAAACGAGGTTTGTAAATGCGGTTTGTCGTCATTGCGTCAAATGCATCAGCAACTATCATAATTCTTGATAAAAATCCAATTGCATCACCCTTTAATTTCTCCGGATAACCACCTCCGTCATATCTTTCATGGTGCGAGCCTATGATGGACGCCAACTCTTTGTACATAGGAATTTTTTCTAACATCTGTTTTCCCGCCGTTACATGCTCTTGAATTAATCCATACTCATTTCCTTCAAGCTTTCCGGGTTTTAGCAAGATAGTATCAGGAGTGACGATTTTACCGATATCGTGCAAAATTCCTGCTCTGTATATTAAATCGCAATCCGCAGGAGCACATCCCATCTCTGAAGCAATAATCTTGCAATATTTGGCTACACGTTCAGAGTGTCCGCCCGTATATGTGTCTCTTTGCTCTATCATTTTAACCAGAGCCATAAGTGTTTGCTCATAATTATAAATTTTTTCATCTTCTAAAATATTATTTTTTTCAACCTCTTCTTTAACCAATCGCTCCAACTCTTGTTTATAGAGTTTGTTTTCTTTCATCGCTATAATCTTATTTGTAATACGGAAAAGAGTAATATTTATTTTATCAAAATCGATAGGTTTTATAAGATATCCGCTCACATCAAATCTGATGGCGTCCATAAAGTAATACGATTCAGAAAATGCGGTAAGGATTATAATTTCTTGTTCAGGAGAGTCATTTTTAATCGCTTCTATCATCTCTATACCGTTCATACACGGCATTTGTATATCGGTAATGACTAAATCAAAAGAACTATTTTTAAACTCACATAAACCAATCTCGCCGTTTTCTGCCGATTTGACATTTAAAAACAGTTTTTTAAGATAATCAGAAACCATCTCCCGCAGTCCGCTGTCATCTTCCACATATAAAACACTAAGTTTTGAGCAAAGCTCTTTAAGCTCTTTAACAGAAGTCATTCTATTTCTCCTCAGCATTTACAAGAGGCAATTCAATTGTAAAACAACTTCCGTTATTAATATTTTTCCAGTTCATACTTCCGCCTAAATGTTTTTCTATAATCATCAATGACATATAAATCCCCAACCCCGTTCCGTTAGCACTTTTCGTCGTAATATAAGGTTCACCCAACTTATCGATAACGGATTTATCGATTCCGCCTGCATTGTCACTTATGGCAATTGTAAGCAAATTTTCTTTAAAAGAAGTGCTGATTTTGATTTCTGCATCTTTTATATTGCGCTCTTTGATTGCATCTTTGGCATTATTCACCAAGTTAATCATAACTTGTATAAGTTCATTTGGATAAGTGTAAAACTCAATATTACAATCATTTATAAATGTCATAGTAATTTGATTGTTTTCAAGTATTTTTTGTGTCATACTGACAAGTTTCTCATAAATTTTACACAGAACAATTTTTTCCTTTGCCTTCTCAGGTTTAAAGAATGTTCTAAAATCATCAATAGTATGACTTAAATACTGCGTTTGTTCATTTAGTATATCCGTTAATTTATAAATTTCCGATGACGAAATCTCTTCGTTAAGCTCTAAATTTACTCTTAGATTATTTGCAACCATAGATATAATACTTAAAGGCTGACGCCATTGATGCGCTATCATTCCTATCATATCTCCCATTGCTGCCTGACGGGACTGAGCAATCATCAAATCCTCTTTTCTTTGAATCTCCGTAATATCCATTGCAGAAAAAATAACCACCCTTCTACCGCCGTAAACATCTCCAAGCGGCGCTAAAGAAAATATCCAAACAAGCTCTTCGCCGCCTTTAGTAATAATAGTTTTTGCACCATTGTCTACACGAATATTATTTTTAAAAAGCTGATCCACATCCAAAAGATTTAAACTTTCCCTAGTGCCGAGTGCTCTCTCATTCCACGCTTCAATAGTAGCTATCTCTTTTAACATATATCCGGTTATCTCTTCAAATGCCTCATTTATGAGCAATATCGTTCCATCTTCATCATAAAGCATAATCGGATTAGGTGCGAAACGAATGACATTTTCAAGCTCATTCTTTTTCGATTCAAGTTCAAGCATTAACAACTTAAGTTGCGAAATATCTTGAATAATTAAGATAAAGTAGAGAGGCTTGTCTGAACTGTCTCGCAGTAAAACAACGGAAAGGTTAACCCAAATGATATTTCCGCCTTTATGGATATATCGTTTTTCAATATGATATGAATCTAGTTTCTTGTCTAAAAGCTTACTAACATAAACCAAATCTTTATCCAAATCATCGACATAAGTAATATCTTGAAATGTAAGTTTTAACAACTCATCCTTTGAATATCCGATTAATTTGCACAGATAATCATTTACATCAAGCCAAGAGCCGTCAAGTCCTACATGTGCTATGCCGATTTGTGCAGTTTTAAAAGTTTGTTCGTATCTGAGGTTGCTTATTTTAAGCTCTTGTGCCAAAGAATCCTCTTGCGTTACATCGTTTCCGATAGCTATAACGCCTATAATATCGTTGTTTTCATCTCTATACATGGCATTGTTCCACGAAACAAGATGTTCAGTTTTGTTAGCATCTAAAATTTTATTTATATAGTGTGAAGATGAGCTTATTTTTTCATTTATCATATCATTAAAAACTTGCTTTACTTCAGAACAAATCTGCTTATCTATGAAATTGTCAAACCAGTTAAGACCAACTATCTCATCTCTGCTAAGTCCAAGAAGCTCACTGCCGGCTCTGTTTACACTCACTATATTTGCATTCTTATCTAAAACAACAATTATCAACCCTGAAACTTCAAGATATAAAAGCATCTGTTCATGTTCATTCTTCAACTGCGACTCAAGTAATTTTTTCTCGCTTATATCATGAAAACTGATAACGGCACCGGTAATTTTTCCATCTTCTACGATAGGGCTACGAACAAACTCAACAGCAAATGAGCTTCCGTTTTTACGCCAAAACAACTCTTCTCCTCTAGCCGATTCACCGCCGGATAAAGTACGAACGATAGGACATTCCTCCTCAGGATAATAAGAACCGTCATGCTTTGTATGATGCCATATGCCGTGACTGCTTTTACCTATGAGATATTCTGCAGAGTAACCAAGCATTTTGGCTGCCTTGTCATTTACAAAAATATGGCGAGAGTAAATATCTAAACCGACTATTCCGTCTATGGATGATTCCAAAATAAGAGAAAGCTTATTTTGAAGTTCCCTGTTTGAGGAGAGTGAAGCCAAAAGCTCTTCGTTTGAAGATTGTAGCTCTTCGCTTGATGTTTCAAGCTCCTCAACTGTAGATTGGAGTTTTTCATTGGAGTCTTGAAGTTCTACATTTATCATTGACATATTTTGTTTTGAAAAGAGCAGTTCATCGGAAATATTTTGTATCTCATTACGTGCCTCTACCACTTGAGAAGAGAGCGTAGATATTATTGTATTTTCACTAAGAGAGGGTAAAATAGCTCCGTTTAAAAGAAACTCTTCCAATTCTATCTCTTTAAAACTTATTAAAATCATAGACTTTTGTGAGGGCACATAAAAAGGCTGTGCGATTATTTTAACAAATTTCTCATTTTGGGAAGACTCCATTTGAATAAATTTACTCTCCTCTCTCATATTTGAGACCAATACACGATTTATAACTATTCGCATATGGTAGTGAAGAACCTTATCAAGATTGTTAAAAATATTTAAACTCAAAATTCCGTCTGAAAAATTTAGATAAGAGATTTTTCCCTTCTTATAAACTATATTGTAATCACGATCTACGATTAAACAACCGCTACTAAAATAATCAAACAAATCATCATGTAGATGCTTTTCTATATCTATAGGATTTATTAATTTTTGCATGCTCTCTTCCCCTGAACTTAGTAGTTTTTTTGGATACTGATTTACTATTTGTATTTGAAATTTGGTCTGTCTCTCTTGTGCTTTCTTTTCATAAATCCTATATTTGTTATCCAAAGTAACAAAAAGGTCTACACTGCTAAGCGTAGATTCTGAAGAGCCTAAAAAAAGCAATCCGTCATTTTTGAGCGAATAGTGAAAAATAGAAAAAACATCACTCTGTGTGGAAGATTTCAGATATATCAAAACATTTCTGCAACTGATTAGATCCATATTTATAAACGGTGGGTTATTTAAAAAGTTATGATGTGCAAATATAATCTGATCACGAAGTGCCTTTACGACCCTATAGCCGTATTCTGATTTTATAAAATATTTTTCAATCAACTCTTTTTCTATATACTTTAAAGCACTCTCTTTATAATCGCCGATTCTAGCCTTCTCAAGTGCCATGTCGTCAATATCGGTGGCGAAAATTTTAATATGCAGCTTTTTGCCTAGTTCTGCAGAAACCTCGTTTGCCAATATCGCAAGAGAGTAAGCTTCTTCACCGCTTGAACAAGCAACACTCCATAAACGATATTCGCTATATTCTGCTTTAGAAGAAATATGTTTTTTCATATAATTTTTTAGTGCTTCAAAAGATTCTGTTCCACGAAAAAACTCGGTTACTCCGATTAGAACTTCTTGGTTAAGTATGTCAACCTCTTTATCATTAGCTTTAAAATAGTGTGCATACTCTTCAATAGTTACAAAATTTAAAATTTTCATACGCTTTTCTATGCGACGGTTAATTGTCTCTTCTTTATATTTAAAGAGATCTAGCTGTTTTTCTTTATGCAAAATTTTCACTATCGAGTCAAACGGAATCTCCTGCGTAGTGTATGTACCATCAATAAATGTTGATGAGAGTTTGGCAAGCCTTGTGCCGATATCTTTAACACTTAAAACATAATCTACCAATTTAGCATTTATGGCACTCTTTGGCATACTCTCAAACATAGCTTCTTGCGGAAACTCAGCGACTGTTATGCCGTCTGATTCTTTAACTGCCCGCATCCCTTTTGTACCGTCAGTTCCTGAACCGGACAATACGATAGCAATGACTTTTGAATTTTTAAGAGTGCAAAGTTCACTAAATAAAAAATCTGCACTTGGAATAGGCAGATGTAGATTTAGATCTTCTAAGACCACTTTTAATTTATTATTTTTGATGATAATTTTTAACTCGGGAGGAAGAACGTATAAGATATCAGGTTTAAAAATCATTCCCTCTTGAATAAGAACCACTTCAATAGTACTTTTTCGTCCAAGAAGTTCTGCAAGTATAGTTTTTTCACCGCGAGCATGATGTTGTGCCAAAAAATAAAAAAAACCTGTTTTCTTCGGCAACAAAGTAACCAATTCAGACAATGCCTCAAAACCGCCGGCACTTGATCCAATCGCTACATAAACTTCAAAAGCTTTTTTTTTCATAAAAACAAAACGCCCCCTTCTTCTCTTAGAAAAACTCTATTATAGTATTGCTATGATTAAGCTATTATGATTTTTTAGACATTAGTCGTTAAATCCCAAAATTATTTTATAAAGACTGTAAGCGTCTTCGCTTCCGCAAAGCTCTCTTATGGAGTGCATAGCATAAGTCGGAAGTCCGACATCCAGAGTGTCTATGCCAAGTCTTGAAGCAGTTATGGGACCGATTGTCGAGCCGCACCCCATATCGCTTCTTGTTACAAAACTCTGGATAGGCTCGTTTAGCGAAGATGCAACATTCATAAACCTTGAGATTGTCTTTGAGTTAGAGGCGTATCGTTGATTTGCATTTACCTTTACTACACACCCGTTGTTTATACGCGGAGCGTGATTTGCGTCATGCTTTGATGGATAGTTCGGATGGATGGCATGCGCATTGTCCGCACTTATGAGGATGGAAGAGCGAATCATCTGGGTATACTCTTCAAAGTCACTATACACTCTTTTTAGCGTACTCTCCAAAAATGAGCCGCCTGCTCCTGAAGCGCTCTCGCTTCCAACTTCTTCATGGTCACTTGCAATAAAAAGCATAGGTTTGTCTTCGTCAACGCTGCAAATTGCCAACATTCCCACATAACAGCTTAGAAGATTATCAACTCTGGCACTTGCGATAAAGTCATTGTTTAAACCGATAAAAGAGGCATTTTGAGTATCATAAAAATTAAGCTCATTTGCGTAAACCTCTTTAACATCATCTGCACCGCCCATCTTTAGTTGCTCTTTTAGAAACTCATCAAAACTGAACTCTTCGGATGTCGATAAAATCGGCGTGATGTCCGTTTGGGCATTTACACTTTTTTTCTCATTTACCTCTCTGTCGAGATGGATAGCAAGAGAGGGGATGATGGCGATTGCTTTTTTTGCGTCAATAAGAGCATCTTTTATGATGTTGCCGGAGTCCAAATACGACACCCTGCCCGCCAGAGACAAATCCCTGTCAAACCACGTGTTTAACAAAACACCGCCGTATGGCTCAACCCCAAACTTCACAACTCCATGCTCTTTAATCACTGGATTTGGTTTTAGTTTCAGATTCGGCGAATCCGTGTGCGCTCCGACCATTACATAATTTTTACTTTTCGTACATGTAAAAGCGATTATGGATGAGTCGTTGCGTGTTACAAAGTACTTTTTACCCTGCTCTAACTTCCACTTTTCTACCTCGTTTAACCTTATAAATCCAGCATTTAGAAACATTCCCGCCATATTTAGCGTTGCGTGAAAAGGTGTCGGCGAAGCATCTAAAAAGCCTAATAAGCCTTCGTTAAAATCGTTTTTTGTCATTATATAGTTCCTGATTAAAGTTTATAATTTTTTTTTTGATTATACAAAAATATCTTTTATTATACTAATTTAAATCCGATAAGACTTAGTGCCATAACAAACATGCCGAGGGTAATCCCTGCTATCGTCGTGTGCGCGTTGCCGTAAACTCTTGCAGCGGGGAGAAGTTCATCAAAGGATATATAGACCATGATTCCCGCAACAAGCCCAAAAGTAATGCCAAGCGTTGCTTCTCCCATAAAAGGAAGAATGAAGAAAAATCCCACAAGCGCACCCACTGGTTCGGCAAGTCCTGAGAGCGTTGCATACCAAAACGCGCTTTTTTTGTTTCCGGTGGCATGGTAGATAGGCAAAGACACGGCCATGCCCTCTGGTATGTTGTGAATCGCTATTGCAAAAGCTATCGATATACCCACACTCGGACTCTCAAGAGCAGATACAAAGGTCGCAAAACCTTCAGGAAAGTTGTGTATCCCGATGGCAAGCGCGGTAAAAACACCTGTTCGCTTAAGTGCCGAATTTTTGATAAGAGAGCTTTGCATGTCAGGTTTTAGTTCTAAGAGTTCGCTGTTGCTTTTGGTCTCATGCGGATTGACATCTTCAGGAATCACATTGTCGATAAAAGCGCTTAGTGCAATGCCCGCAAAAAAACATAAAATAGTTAAAAATTCGCCCGTAATTTGACTTGAGTAAAGCTCTGTTAAGGACGCTTTTGATTTAACTAAAATTTCCATAAACGATACGTAAATCATCACACCTGCAGAAAATCCCATGCCGATAGACAAAATAGTGTAGTTTTTGCTTTTTGAGAAAAATGCCAAAACTGCACCGATTGAGGTAGAGAACCCTGCAAGGAGAGTGAGCGTAAAGGCAAATAAAAAGGTTTCAAATGATATATCTTGCATAAAGTATCCATCAAAAATGTTTTAGTCAATTGATATATTGTATCATATAGCATTGCAATAGCATCTTTTAATTTTTTCTTATACCCTCTGAACGTAGTTGATGCCATTTTCGTAACGTCACGAAAATGGTTGGTAAGTTAAATTTTCCTAGCTTTTAGTAGCTCATAGAACCTGCGTTTAGCAGTCCGATGGAGACAGATAAGAATGCCATGAGTATTCCAACAGGGACAACACCCTCGGTTATCTGCTCTTGGATAGAAAACTTATTAGGGATTCTTGTAAATACTAAAGCGAAAAAAAGCTGAATGGACATAGCAATGCTTCCCCAGATTAAAAAATCTCCATAGGAAACTGAACTTACCAACGCACTGTAAAGCGGAATTGAAAAGCCTATAATCGCACCGCTAAACGCTAAAGATGCAGCCATATTGTTCTCATGAAATATGAGTTTATAGTCATCATATGGGGTAACTACGGCGTAAAGGTATAAAAACACACCCACCAAAGCAACGGCTGTTATAAAAAACATACCAAAAGCTAAAAACGATTCTACCATGCAAACTCCGGTTCATTAAATTTTAAAGATGAATAATAGCGAAACAAAGCCAATTCAAATAACTATTGACTCGGGAGTCTGTATTTCAGGTTATTTGAGAAAAGTTATTTTTCGCTTTGCGCTATTATTTTATCTATTTGCTTTTTTATAGGCGGAAGTTTATCTACCGCTACATTCCAGATTATTTCTTCATCCACTTCAAAATACCAATGAATAAGCTTATCTCTCATTTTAGCCATCAATGACCATGGAAGCTCTTCAAATTTGTCGGTAATCTCTTTTGGTATTTGTTTTGTAGCTTCGCCTATTACTTCTATCTCTCTTATACAAGCACTAACTGTTTTATCATCTTTTAGAAAATCATCATAAGTCATACCGTCAATAAATGAGGCGATTTTCTCTATTCTTTTGCTAATGTCTTCTAAAAAAAGCAAATAGTTTCTTTTCATATTGCTATGGCTTCTTCCATAATCTGTTCTTTTAGCTGCGCTTTTAATTTTCTTTTTGGAACTAAGTCTATTTTATGATGCAAATTTTTGCCAATAAACTCTTCTATCTCAATAAAAGTAAGCAAATCAGGGGTTTTACGAAAATCAACAAGAACATCTATGTCGCTTTCATCGGTTTGTTCACCTCTTGCAAAGGAGCCGAAAATATAAATATCAGAAACACTATAATTTCTATCTAAATACGGCTTTAACTCTCTCATATGCGACTTTACATAATCCAAAGATATCATCGATAACTCCTTTTCAATTTTACTATGAACTATTTTATCCAAGTTTGTTTAAAAAACAACTCTCATCGGTCTGTGCCATTCCAAACCTCTCTACTTTTTTCTCGCTCCCATGTTCTACTTGGGAGTGTGTACCATCAGTCTGCATTCCCAGCGAGGACGATGGGAACGAGAGAACTTCTCTACTTTTTTCTCGCTCCCATGTTCTACTTGGGAGTGTATACCATCAGTCTGCATTCCACCTCTGGAGAGGATGGAACGAGAAAAAATTTTTATCGCAAATAACACAATTATTATTTTTCATTTTAATTATCCTCCCCAATCTTATCTTCACTCAAATCATACGCTTCATAAAACTCATTGAGTTTTTGTCTTAAAAGTTCTTTTGGGATAAGTTTAGTTTCATACTCAGATATCACAGTAGGGCTAAGACTTCTGCTTAGTGCATATTTGACTACTTCATCATTTTTCTTTCTGCATAAAAGTACACCGATGCTTGGATTTTCATCATCTCTTTTTACATCTCTATCAAGTGCTTCAAGATAAAATTCAAGCTGTCCTAAATCACTTGGTTTAAAATTACCAATTTTTAATTCAAATGCCACTAAACATTTCAAATCCCTATGGTAAAAAAGCAAATCAATATAAAAATCTTCTTCACCTACCTGTACCCGATGCTCTTGCCCCATAAAAGCAAAACCATAACCCAACTCCAAAATGAAATCTTTTAGTGAAGATACAAGTGCTTTTTGCAACTCTTTTTCTTTATGGTTGCTGGGTAGATTTAGAAAATCCAAAGCATAACTATCTCTAAATACATTTTTCGTATCTTGTGGCAATTCTCTCAGCATCGGTGAAAGTTTTTCGTTTGCCAACATGGTTCTCTCAAATATTCCGCTTTTGATTTGTCTTTCTAGTTCTCTTGATGAATACTTTGCTTGACTTGCTAAGAGTAGATAAAATTCCCTCTCTTCTTCACTTTTAGAAGCGGATATTATAAGCAAATGGTTTGTCCAGTTTAATTCTCTCAGCAGTGCTGAGAGTTTTTTATTATCTTTGTAAATCTCATAAAATTGTTTCATTCTCCAAAGATTTTTATCACTAAAACCTTTGAGTGTCGGGTCTTGTGCTTTGATATATTCTGCCAACTCGTTAACTACGCTTTTACCCCAATTTTCTTTTGTAGTTTTAGTGCTGATGTATTGCCCAATATTGCTATAAAGCTCTATCAGAGTGCTATTGACTTGTGCAAATGCCTTTTGTTTTGCACTATGGATAAGGGTTAAAATCTCGTTAAATGGTGAATGTTGTGGTTTCATTTTTTGCCTTTTAAGCCATCTTGATTTACTTTGATTTTGACTGTCATGATTAAATCCTTATGTTTAAATTTTAACTATCTTAGCCAATATTTTTATGTAGCTTTTGAAATATTGCATTTTGAAATGTTTTTTACACACAGAGAGATTTTTCTCGCTTGTTATGGTTGGGAGTGTGTATCATCAGTCTGCATTCCACCTCTGGAGAGGATGGAACGAAAAAAAGTGGAGATTCATTCACTGTGGTGTAATTAAGATGATGTATTAGTCCATAACATTTAGTACGGAGGGTAATTAATAGATATACTGTCCCCCGATTTTAAATCCCAAAAAACTTGTCTTTCTCAGATAACCTTAAAATAATATTTTCTTCAAAATCAGATAAAATACTCTCTATCTTATCTTCAATGATAGGAACAATATATTGCCCGTTTATCTTGTTTGATATATCAAATAAATTCTTTAATTTATCAATGTCAATAAGTTCAACTTTATCATGTGCAACAAAATGTGGAAAGCCTAATTTTAATTCATTAATAAAATCAATATATGCTAAATCAAATGCAGATATTATTGCTTGTTTTTTACCACTACCTTGATTCCCACCTACATTTTTTGTATAAAATTTTATCGGGTCTTCGTCTTTATCGTATGATAAAAAATACTCTTTATCATATAATTCTTTTGAATATGTACTAAATGAATTATTAAATATTATTAGTTTTTTATCAAAATCTGATAAATTACTATCTAATTCTTGCTTAGCTTTTAATAACTTGTCTTCAAAGCCTTTGAGTTCATTTTCTATACTTTCTAACTCGTCAAGAAGTTTTTCATCCCTGCCTTTTTTTTCAGCTATTTTTTCAATTTGTTCATTTAGTTTTGTATATTCTGCTAATGAACCTGTTTTTGATAATTTTTTCATAAGTTCAGAATATTGTTTTGAATATTTATCCCTATTCTCAATATATTCAAATAACTTTTCTTCATATTTTTTAATTTTAGAAGTTATATATTCTATTTCATTTTCAATCATTTTATTATGAAAATGCACTACATCATCAAAAGTTTTATGTAAATCTTTTGAATAAAATTTTGCTTCATCATATAATAATTTTAAAGCTCCTGTATCATTTTCAAAAATACCTTCTTTAAGCTCTTCTAGTTTATTTATACTAAGAGTTTTTTTAAGTTGATAATCAGAGATGATTTTTTCAAGTTTAATAAGTTCAAGTTGTAAATACTTTAGTTCCTGTTCTTCAAGCTCATATTTATCATCCAATTGAAAACTATCTCTTGCTTTATATAATTTCGCCAAATCTTTTTTTGTGATTTCTAATATTTGTTTTAAATCAGTCACTGTAAATCTTGAAGCTAAAGCTTCTTTTGATTTTTTTAAATTTTTCAACTTATGCTCTAATTCACTCTTATCTTGTAAAAGTTTTTTTGCACTAAATCCAAATAAAAATAAATGAATTTTTTCATAGTCGATATTTGAAGTTGTTGAATGTAAATATTTAAGCACATTGCTAATTTGCTGTTCATCTTTTCGTATAAACTTGGGAACTAATTGTCTAAAAGTAGGTTTTTTTTCTAGGTTGTTAAAAAAATATTTTTTAAGTTCTACTTCAAAATTACCTTCTATTTTAATTCCATTAACTATAATATTATTATCAATTTTAAATTTTTCTTTTACAAAAGCAACTGTTCTAGAAATTTCATAATTGTACTTTGTTGATTCTTCTTTAAAAATAATGGTAAATGTAGGTTGCTGTTTTGCTAAAAAATCATAAACTTCCTGATTAATTGAATTTCTAAACTCTTTATCAATATAAAGTTGTTCCAATTTTCCATTCAAGCAAAAATCAATACATCTAATTAATGTAGTTTTCCCTATATCGTTCGTTGAACCGTTTTTATCACTTATTCCAACAATAAGATTTAAACCTTTAGGATTAAAGTTAACTTCTCTAATTATTTTACTTGTATGACTGGTAATAATAAGTTTTTCTATGAACATTTAATTATAAATCCATCTTTTGTTATTTTTATTGAATCAATTAAAAACAACCAATCCAAAATCAACACGAATTTTTTAAACTCAATTTTATATTGTTTACTAAATGATTCATATAATCCCAATAACGTAAACTTAACATTCTCATTAGTTAAATTTTCCAATAACTTTGCACCTAAAAAATATAAACTTTTTTGAGGAAATTTTTCTGTTATTATCATTGCTATACCTTTGGTGGTTTTTCAAATATTTTACATTCTGCAAATACATAGAAAACTACATAGTGTATCCCACTAATATCTTCCAAAGCCAAATTTGAGTGAGTTTTTAATTCCATTTCAATATTTGAAATAATTTTACATAGTATATCATCGGATGAATTTTTCTTGTTATAATGTATCATATATTTATTTTTAACATGAGATATGAGTCTTTTTTCAAAAGTTATATCTTGCTCTTCGAATACACTTATTTTGCTTTTAACAATATTATAATTATCCATGTAATCATCAAAAAAATCTTTATATTTTTCAAGCTTATTATGATTAATCTTATCTTCTATTGTGTAATCAGTAGTATCTGGCTTTTCATATTTTATATCTGCAGTAAAACTAGAGATGCCTAATAAGATATTTTCAATCGCTGAATCATGTTTTGTTACTTCCATAACATACGATGTTGAATAGTCAAATAAATCCCTAGCAGCAGTTTTATTACCGCTTCCAGTTACGGTAATTATCTGATGTTTATCAAGCATTATTTCCACCAGCAGTTTTATTACCGCTTCCAGTTACTCTTATATTCTGATTTTTTATACTCAAACTTTTATCTATATTTATCACTTTATTTGCTACAAAAAGACTTATAACTAAGCCAACTACACTAGCTAAGCCAGTTATTAAAATAAAAAAATCATTTGTTACAAAGTCATGCATAAAATCTATCCCCACCATCAATTTAATTTGTATTTTAGTGTAAGTTAACTATGTTAATACTTATTTTCATATAACAAGGATAGTATAATTCATGTTACATTTATTGTTTCATGACAATTTGCAATATTTTAATTAACGAGCCTCTTATAGAAAAAAGAGTTATTCTATTGATTCAGTTTCAGAAGCTAAAAATTTAACAATTTGAGTATCTTGTATATTTTGTAGTTTTTCCAAATATTTTTTTGCATCCACAAACCAAAAACTTCTGCCATTAATCATACCTGTTCGTTTTACTTTTGTATCAAACTTTGTTTCTATAAAATATTTTTTGCCAAGTCTATAGCCTTTTACAACAACAAATCGTTTGTCATTTTCTTCTTCACTTGAAAATAATTCTTCTTTGGTTGCTATCTGCATTAAAGTGCCAAATGATGCCCATTTTACATGCCAAGTTTTTCCTGACTGATCCCAAACTTGAACTTTATAAATGTCTGTAACTTCTAATCCATTTGGTAATGATATTAATATTTCTTTTTTTTCACCCTCTGTTAATTTTATGTTTTCTAAATTTTGATTATATGTGTAAGCACCTTGCATATGCAACCATCTTTTTATTAGTTTATGCTTCCATGTTTTAGGCATTATAAAATATTGAATTTTCTCAAGTGTTAATGGTCTTCTACCAATAGAACGAATGATAAGCTTATGTTTTGAAATCGTAGGCGATTCATACGTGAAATTTGAGCCACATTCTAATTTTGATACATCTAGACGGTATTGTTTTAATCTAATCCATAGATTTATTAAACCTGCAATCGTGCCGATAGAACCTGTTATAGCTCCCCATATTGCAAGTGTTTCAGTTTCAAACATCAAACCCCCTCTACAATCTTAATCTCATCTTCGCTCAGCCCATAGAGTTCATAAACCATTTTGTCTATCTCTTTTTCACACTCGATTACTCTGTTTTCAAATGCCTCAATCTCTTTTTTGAGTTTTATTTCTCGCTCAAAGTTGTCGGCTTTAACGGCTTCATCAAGGAGAGCTTTATATTCTTTGATTTTTTGTTTTGCTTCTAGTATCTCATCAACAAGTTTTATAAATGGCTCAACATTATCTGTATTTTTTATTGGTAGCGAAATAAGTTGTGATTTATCAATTTGCAACAAATCACCTGTCATTTTTCCTTTAAATTTCAACCAAAAGTTAGCAACTTTTGAATTTAATATACAAACTAAGAATTTCAAATTTAGTCTATCAGTTTTTATAAAATTCAATGCTCTTGAGCCATAAAATTCTTCTTCAGTATAAGTATTTGAGGGGTTAAGTGTTCTTGTTGAACATATAATCTTGGAGCCTTTTTTAAAGAATGATTCATCTCTTTCTCTATGTAAATAATAATACTTTTTATTAGGTGTTTTATATTTAATTTTTGCTTCAATTAATTCATTTTTCGAAATCTCAAAATGTCTTTCTAAGTTCGGATAATCTTGAATATCTTGAGTATTAAAGTTTTTATCACTTAGATATATAATAAACTTATTAGGAATATTCGTCCAATACTTTCCAGCATTTGTATGAAATCTTTTAATATATTTTAATTCGTTTTCTCCAAATTTGCTAATATCCTTTTCTTTTATGATAAATGCTTTATCTGGGGCACCAACAATTCCTTGAGCTACTTCCTTTTCTTCTAAAACAAAATTTTGTTGAGTTTGGATTTTGTTAAGCACGATTTCAATATTTTCATTTGAAAAATTTATAATACTATCCAACATTTTTGATTTGTTGATTGTAGATATAAAATATTCAAATTTTTCATTTTTGGCTTTGTGTATAAAATCATTTGCTTCAATATGGGAAATTTTTTTGTCAATAACTTTGCTAATATTGATTTTATACTCTTCATTATCAATAGCTCTACCCATAATATAAATCATCGTTTGAATTCCAGCATCTTCAAAAACTTTGAAATCTCCAAAATCTATAAATTTTAAAATCTTTCCATCATTTAAAACTTTGTTTCTGAATTTTGAAGCTCCTGCATTACTTATCCAGTTATTTGGTGCTATAAATCCAACTAAACCATTTTCTTTTATTAAATCCAATGCTTGACAACCAAAGAAATACCATAAATCCATTTTTCCTTGATAATATTGACTTTCTCTAAGTCCATCAAAAGCATTTTTGTTTGTGTATTCTTTTACATACGGCGGATTACCAATCACGACATCAAAACTTCCCTCATCAAACGGCATAGCCAAAAGTGAGTTTGCACAAACTATCTTCTCACTCAAATTTGTAAGCGTTCTGCCTCTGTGGGCGGTGCGTAGCCACAAACTTAGCCTTGCTATTTCAACGGCATCTTCGTTTATATCCACGCCGTAAAGGTTGTG
This sequence comes from Sulfurimonas sp., assembly GCA_030654155.1. GTDB lineage: Bacteria > Campylobacterota > Campylobacteria > Campylobacterales > Sulfurimonadaceae > Sulfurimonas. The sequence continues at coordinate 30,955 of JAURYA010000032.1, forward strand.
TTCTAGTATGCTTGTCTCTATCTCGTAGCCGATGGTAAGGTCGCCAAATGGCAGGAGCATATCTCTAGTAACCGTGTGTTCACGTATCAGAAACTCTAACGCTTGGTTTAAAAATGCACCGCTTCCACATGCGGGGTCGAGGATTTTTAGCTCTGTTAGCCACTCACGGTAGGTAAGGATATTTTGTTTGTATTGTGTCATTGCGAGAACTTCTGTTCGTGGCAATCTCTTTTTTGTGCTAGATTGCTTCGTCGCTTCGCTTCTCGCAATGACAAAAGAAGTTTCAATGGCGGGGAGCGCTTCTAAG
>JAURYA010000059.1 GCA_030654155.1 Sulfurimonas sp.
AACAAAAATCACAAACCTACATGTAAAGAACTTGATGCACAAAGCATAGGCGAAAGAAGCCTCAAAAACCGTGCCCTAAAGCTTCTCTCTAGCCTAGAGAGCGATGAGGTAATTGCAATGGCAAATGCTCAGTACAACAGCTCTGTAACTATGACCGACAGGATAGCGGCTCTTGATATTTTAGAAAACACATCGCCCGAATTTTCAGCTATTGCGTTGGAGCATTTTTACAAAAAATATAAAGACAATACGCTTGTTATGAACAAATACTTCTCAATCTTGGCAGCTTCGCACAGAGACGGGACGCTTGATAGGGTTATGGCACTTCAAAATGATGATGCGTATAATGAGTTGGTGCCAAATTTGGTGCGTTCACTCATAGGTGTTTTTGCAAGAAACTATAAACATTTTCATTCAAAAGATGGTCTTGGATATAAATTTGTTGTAGATAAAATCATAGATATAGATAAGATAAATCCGCAGATGGCTTCGGGACTGGCGGGTGCATTTAAGATATATGAAAAATTAAACAGTGTAAATAAAAAGTTGATGAAAGTCGAGCTAGATAGAGTTGTGTCCGAGCCGTCAATCTCGAAGAATGTTTACGAAATTGTTAGCAAAATATTAAATTTTTAGTAAATATTTATAAAATGTGTTAATAATATTACATTTTGTGCTATTTTTAGATATTATTGAAATTGAAGTTTTTTAACTAAGGAAAAATATATGGCAAGATTGGTTGTTTTAGGTGGAGGAGTTTCAGGTCACACTGCTGCTACTTTCGCAGCAAAATGGTTAGGCTCGGCTCATGAGGTAGTTGTTGTAACTCCAAACGCAAAATGGAACTGGATTCCATCAAATATTTGGGTTGGTGTTGGTGAAATGAGTAAAGAGGAAGTTACTTTTGATTTAGCTCCTGTTTATGCAAAAGCCGGTATTAATTATAAGCAGGCAAAAGCTGTTTCAATTAATCCAGAGGGTAGTGAACTGGTCAATAAACCTTTTGTTACTATTGAGTATACGCTTGCCGGTCGCGAGGGTATGACTGAAAATATAGAGTATGATTATCTAATCAACGCTACCGGACCTAAACTTAACTTTGGTGCAACACCGGGTCTTGGCGATGCTAACGGTCTTGGTGAGTTTACTGTTTCTGTTTGTACGGCGGATCACGCTGTTCATGCAAATGAAGAGTTTCAAAAGAGCATCCAAAAGATGAAAAAAGGCGAGCGTCAAAAGTTTTTAATCGGAACAGGACATGGTTTGTGTACATGTCAAGGCGCTGCATTTGAGTATATCTTCAATATTGAGCATGAACTAAACAAAGCCGGTGTTCGCGATATGGCTGATATCAAGTGGATTTCTAACGAGTCTTTCTTGGGTGACTTCGGTGTTGGCGGACTACACATGAAAAGCATGGGATTTGCTGTTAGTTCAAAAATCTTTGCTGAATCACTTTTTACAGAAAGAAATGTTGACTGGATTATCGGTGCTCACGTAAATAAAGTAGAAAAAGGCAAAGTACACTATGAACTATTAAGTGGTGAAATGGGCGAAGAGGAATTTGATTTCTCAATGCTAATCCCTCCATTTGCAGGTGTTGGTCTTAAAGCTTACGCAAAAGACGGAACTGACATAACTGCTACTGTTTTTGCTCCAAACGGATTTATGAAAGTTGATGCTAACTATGCTGCCGGCGCTTATGAGAACTGGAAAGCAAGTGACTGGCCAAAAACTTACCAAAACCCTACTTACGGAAATATGTTTGCTTGTGGTATCGCATTTGCACCTCCGCATCCAATTTCTAAACCGATGAGTTCTCCAAATGGAACGCCGATTAACCCGACTCCTCCAAGAACTGGTATGCCTTCAGGTATTATCGGTAAAGCAGTTGCTCACAGTATTTGCGATCGTATCCTTCAAGGTGAAAATGCTCCTCTTCATGAAGCTTCTATGGCTCATATGGGTGCTGCTTGTGTTGCTTCGGCTGGAAAAGGTATTTTTGACGGAACAGCAGCTGCCATGACAATCTATCCTGTTGTTCCTGACTTTGATAAATACCCTGGAACAGGCCGTGATACAGATTATACATTCGGCGAGATTGGTCTTGCCGGTCACTGGATTAAACATATCCTTCATCACCTGTTTATTTGGAAAGCTAAGCTAAAAGCTGGCTGGACATTAATCCCAGAATAGAAATAAAAAGATATCAAAGGAGATATGATGAGTAAAAAAGTAGAACATAACATTAAAGCGTATGGCAATAATTTTACAACAATGACACCTGGTCCGTTTGCTATTAAATTAAGAACATGTAAGATTTGGCAATTTATTAGATTTATTATTATTAACATAAAAATGTTGGTAGTAGTAAGAAAAAGCCACTAACTCTACATCCACAAAGGCCTTAGAGAACAATCTAAGGTCTTTATTCATAAAAAAGTATTAAAATCCTCAACAAAAAAATAGTTTAACAAGGCATATCATGATTAGAGAGATAATTACATATCCAACTCCGCCAAGCGTAGAGTATGCAACTGATGTAAGAGTTTTTAACGAAGATATATTTTCTTTGATAGAGGATATGAAAGATACAATTCAGGCTAACTCTTTAGATGGATTAGCAGCTTTTCAAATTGGCAATTATTATAATGTTGTTGTTGTTAAAGAGGAAAACAGTTCTAATTTTTTAGAACTTATTAATCCAAGAATCATAAGCCAAAGCGGTAAAGTAACAACCGTTGAAAAAACAGCTTATTTTCCGAAACTCAGTGCAAAAATCACAAGATATGAAACAATAGGTTTAGTTTATCAAGATAGATTTGGCAACCAACATTCACTTAACGCCGATGGAGATTTTAGTATTTTACTTCAAAGAAAAATTGATTATACATTTGGGTCAAGCTTTTTAAATAAGCTAAGTAAAGAAGAGAAAAAGCTCTTTACAAAAAAATTAGAGTTTGGAAGCGATATTGCAATTTCTGAGAGTTGCCCAACAGTTTTTAAAAGAGATTATATAATTAAAGTTATAAACATAGTTATGATAACAATGATAATTTTACTTATAGGCTCACTATTTGTTAATGATGAGGCATCAGCAGGATTTTGGCAATATCAAACATATCTTTTTTCTACGGCAATCGTATTAAATGTTATCTATTTTTTCTATGCCCAGTATGAGGGGAAGCGTTTTACATCTTGTACAAGTTGTCAAATAGGAAATATAATAGGAACAACTGTAATATTACTAATTAAGCTCTTTGTAATTATGTCACTGTCTTATTTTATAATATAAGAAAAGTAAAAGTTTATGAAAAAAAAGATACCAAATCTCGTAGAAAATCAGGATATTTTTATAGCGTCAAAAAACTCTATACTTTTACAATGGATGTCATATGAGGCACCTCAAGAGATACTGAAACTTCATGATATAGATGTAGAGAATTTTTTAGATGAGTATGCAGGCGGTGTTTTTGACTATTTTATGGGAGTGATTTCCAACAAAGTAGAGATAGGAGAGTGCCCTGTTATGGAGAGTCTTTTGGCTTATCTAAAAGATAGAAACATAAGAGCGGATGAACTTTTTGAGATTTGCACCAATTTTAGAAAATCTATGATTGATTTTACATACGATGCCAAGTTAAATTCAAAAGAGCTCTTTGATGAGATGTCCTATATTTTTGATAAAAATTTAAAAGGCATTTTAAAATATTATACAGACACAATTTTTCAAAAAGAGCAGGAGATAAATCGACACGTTAGGTTGCTAAGCGAGTACCAAAAAGCACTGGATGAGAGCGCCATCATCTCTAAAACCGATATGAACGGTACAATAACCTATGTTAATGATAAGTATGCAAAATTAAGCGGTTATAGCATTGATGAGCTTATTGGAAGCAAGCACAGCATTGTAAAACATGAGGATATGCCTCAGGGTTATTTTAATGATTTATGGTTTCAGCTTGAAAATAGAGGCATTTTTAGAGGAACAATCAAGAACAATAAAAAAAACGGAGAGTACTTTTATATCGACGTTACGATTGTAAAAATCATGGACCCTTATGATAACTCCATTGAGTACATGTCAATTGCCAATGATGTTACAACACTTATAGACGCAAGACTTGAAGCACAAAAGGCTTCTCAGGCCAAAGAGTATTTTTTATCCAACATGTCACACGAAATTAGAACTCCGCTTAACGCTATTTTGGGATTTGTTAATCTTCTTATTGATCAGGACCTCTCAAAACAGCACAGAAGATATCTAGAGATAATATTAAACAGCGGAGAGAATCTGCTGAGTATTATTAACGATATTTTAGACTTCTCAAAACTTAGAAGCGGAGAGTTTACGATTGAACCTAAAATCTTCTCTATTCATAATGAAATCAGCCATACTTTAGAGCTTTTTGTCGCCTCCGCAAATGCCAAAGATATCACTATTACCTCGTTTATCGACCCGGCAATACCCAAAGAGCTCTATGCTGATTCACTAAGAATAAAACAGATTTTATCCAATATTTTAAGCAATGCCATAAAATTTACAAAAGTCGGCGGACATATAAATGTAGAGGCTACATGCAAAGATAAAATCCTAAAAGTCAGCGTCCATGACAACGGAATCGGGATAGCACAAGAGGATATCAAAAATATATTTACTGCATTTACCCAAGCCGGACGCGGAGAGATAGAGCATCTTGATGGCACTGGGCTTGGACTATCTATTTGTCACCAACTCTCTGAGCATATGGGAGGAAGTGTTCATGCGCACTCAGAGCTTGGGCATGGAAGTACATTCTGGTTTGAACTCCCCGTTGAGATTCACAACAATGAGTGCCAGATTTTCAGTGATTTGGATGAGCTTAGAATGCTTAAAACGGTTTTTTATTCAAAAGATATGGTAAGAGGCTATAAATCAGACTCCTTTTTAAAGTATTCAAATATGTTCAATATGAGTATAAATATGGTTGACAAGATAGAAAAAGAGCAGGATATAGTAATATTTTTGGATGAGTACGTTGATGATGAGTTCAAAGAGACAATTTTAAATTCTGATAAAAAATATATAGCACTTACTAGTAAACCAAGCGATAAATATGAGAAATATTCACATATATCAAGCATCTGTTTCCCGCTTTACTGTTCAAAAATCAAGACTACATTTGGCGAGTTGCTCCATCCGGATTCATTCTCTCCTCACAAACATGTGCGAAGTATGAAGTTTCAAGGACATATTTTAGTAGCAGAAGATAATGATGCAAATCAGGAGCTGATAAAAATTCTTCTGATAAAGTATGGGCTTACTTATGATTTGGCAACAAACGGTCTTGAAGCGGTAAATCTTTACAAGGCAAATAACTATGATCTTGTTTTGATGGATGAGCAGATGCCGATTATGGACGGTAACGAAGCCGTACGCGCTATCATAAAGTATGAAAGAGAGAAAGAGCTTAGACATACTCCTATTTCAGCGTTAACCGCTAATGTGATTAAAGGCGCGAAAGAGAGAGGTTTGATGAGCGGTTTTGACTCATTTTTAGGAAAGCCTATTGTTATTAAAGAGCTTGAAAGAGTTTTTTCCAACTATCTAAAAGTTACAAATGATGATTTGGTTGAATCAAAACCTATTGCTACAAACAGCGGTATTGAGGGGTTAAACTGTGAAAAACTGAATCAAGAGCTGATGCTTGAGAGCGAAGAGCTGATAATGCTTGTAGAACTTTTTATTAAAAAAATGTCCAAACAGATACCAGAGATGGAAGATGCAATAAAATCCAGAGATTACAATAAAATAGCGCTTATTGCCCACAGCATAAAGGGTTCAAGCGGTAACTTCAGGCTTGAAGAGGTGCAAGATGATAGTTCAAAAATAGAGAAGATGGCTAAAAACAGAGAAAGCAACTACAACTATGAAGCTATGTTTGAGAAGATAAAAAACAGGCTCTCTAAGATAAAAATATCTTAAGCTTTATTCTATGTAGTAGCCAATTCCGGAGGCATTTTTTATTATGTCTGTCGGAAGTTTGCTTCTAAGTCTCCATACAAGCGTTCTTATGCTGTTTTCAGTTGCTCCGCTATCTTTCCAAACATAGTCAATAGCATGATTAAAGCTAATAACATGACCATTTTTTGCAACAAGAAGACGCAAGATAGCATTCTCTTTTTTTGTAAGTTTAATTTTCTCATTATTGTAAAATATCTCATCTTTGGAAATATCGATATAATAATTATCTCCAAAAAGTACAATAGGTCTGTCTGATTCTCTTTTTGCATAGAGCAGTTTTTCTATATTTTGCTCATCAATTTTAGAGGCATTTATCTCCTCATATCTTTTGTTTTCCATCTCAAATTTGAAAATCGCCATCTGTATAGTAGCGTGAAGAGAAGATGGGTCAAACGGTTTTACTATATAACCGTACGGCTCTGTTTTTATCGCCTCTGCAATGATGTCGTCATCGCTGTAAGAAGTTAGATAAATAAATGGAATCATATAGTGCTGTCTGATTGTTTTTGCTAATTCAATTCCGTCATTGCTCTCCTGAAGGGAGATGTCTATTATTATAACGTCAGGTTTGGTTTCTTCTATCTTCTCTTTTGCCTGCGGCGCATTATCACACACTGCGATTATGTCATATCCATGTTTTTGTAGAGAAAGTTTCAGGTTTAGTGCTGTGATTTCATCATCTTCGACAATGATAATTTTGTGTTTTTCCATAATTTGCCCAGATAGTTAAATATAATTATTTTGTGATATTCTTATGTAATATTATCACAATATTATAAGTTTTTTTTATCTAAAAATAAAAACTTCGCAATCGTGACAATTTTGTTACAATATTACACCAAAATTGTGCTATTAATCTTTAAACTCAGAGCGAATTTCTAAAAAAGTATCTAGATTTTCAAAGAAGATATCGACAAGCTTAGGCTTAAAGTATTTGGATAAAAAGGTTTGAATTTTCAGAGGCAATAAAAAAACAGCATAAGATTTGCGTTTAAGTTGGTTTTTTAAGTTTTTTTAATGTATTCTATACCTGATGAGTTAGAATAATTTAAGGATTTGGAAGAGCATGATTAAGCAATTTTACATATTATTATTTGGTTTGGCTATAAGTCTTAATGCTAGTATAAACAGAGATGAGTTAAATAAATTCAATGTCAGTGCTTTGTTAGTCAAAGATATAACTTCCAATCAAATGCTTTATTCAAGAGAAGCGTCTAAAGAGGTAAAGCCGGCTAGTCTGACTAAAGTGATTACGGTTTTGTTGGCAATCGAGCAAGGAAATCTAGATCGTCCAGTGACAATTACGCGTGAAATGACTAAGGTAGAGCCAACCGTTGCAGGATACAAACCTGGCGATGTTATTCGTCTAAAAGACTTAATAATGGCGGCTATGATAAAATCTGACAATGATGCTGCAATGGCTATTGCAATTGCTGTTGGAGGAAGTGAGAAGAAATTTGTTAATATGATGAATGCTAAAGCTAAAGCAATAGGAATGAAGCATACTAACTTTACCAATCCATGTGGATTTGACATCAAGAAACATTACTCAACACCCAAAGACCTTCTTGCAATGACTGAATACGCCATTAAAAATAAACAATTTAATAATATAAGTAAAATGAATGGGCATACTTACTTCTCGCTGAACAAAAATAAAAAGTTTCTTGCTTACACACACAATCGTCTCTTAAACAGCTATGAATATGCTGTCGGAGTGAAAACAGGCTATACATCTAAAGCGGGACCTTGTCTTATAGCACGAGCAAAAAAAGATGGCAAGGATTGCCTTATTGTTATGATGAATGCAAAAGATAATCGCTGGAAAATGGCGGAAGAGATTTTTGAACAAGTTTTTTTGAAAAAATCACCTAAAAATGGGTAAATTTTAATAGACGCATAGTTTTTTTAGGTAATATCAAAGGGCATTATTGGGTACACCAAGTAACTTTATTGTTTGGGAAGACCATATTTATGGGGTTTTAAAAAGAGTGGCTCCGAATACTGGAGCTAGCTGAATAGACTAGACAATACCACTAAATACCGTATTTACTGAGTTTTCAAAATCTACATTTAAAATAATAATAAGTTTTTATAGTAACTAATGGCACCGATATAGCACCAAAGTCTAATATAGTAAAGGTATATAAAATCACATATTTAATTAAATAACATTGATTATATGTCTAATTTAACACCTGCGAATTCTAAGGCATACAAAATATCTTCAATTTTTAATTCATTAAAGTGTTCGCATACAATTTTCTTTAAGTATTCTTTTTCTTTTTTCTCGATAACCTCTAAACTACCGGCAAACCTACCAGTTTTAGTTGTAACCAAATTAACAATATCTTTATCCATTTTAACATGTGACATTAGCTCTTTTATATCTGTCTGAAATAGAATATCCATCATTGAAAACATTCCAGCCAAATATGCTTTATCTCTCATATGATGTGGTGCTGCTTCTTCCATCTGTTCTGCTCGTTTTTGAGCTACTAGTAGAACTCCTTCGGAAATTGGACTTGTTGCTACCTCAGCATACATATACATTAACAGCCATCTCATCAATCTTTCTCTACCCATAAGAGTAAGAACTTGTGTTATTGAATCAATTTCACTCTCAAATTGATTTTGATTGTTAAGGTATTTTATCAGCTTAAAAGATAAATCTGGTCTGCTTCTTACAAACTTTTCAACCCTTGAAGTTTCAGCATCTTCTTTAAGTAAACTTATAAGCTTTAGGATTACAATGTGAGTAGCTTCTTTATGTATATTAACCTCAATGACTTCTGGCTTACTAAGATAATATCCTTGGAATAAATCAAATCCAAGCTTCATATACAAGTCATATTCTTCTTCTGTTTCTACCTTTTCAGCTAGAACTTTCTTACCAAGCTTTTTTAATTTTGGAATTATATTTTTTAAATTTTCTGGGCTAGCAGATATTACATCAACTTTTATCAAGCTAATATATTTTAGTATCGGTGTAAATTTTTTAATCATTTCTGCACTGCAATCAAAATCATCAATAGCCATCTCAAAACCAGACTTATGATATTGAACTATTTTTTTGATTACTTTTTCATTTAAATCTGCAGTCTCTAATATTTCTAATACAAATATATTTTTATCAAGAATATCAATTATCCCAGAAGTCAAAACTGTTTCGTCTGCATTAATATATGCTTTTGTATTTTTTGGTATTAAATCTTCAATTTTTAAATTTGTTAAGGTATTCATTACAACTTGCGAAGTTGCTTTTAAGTTTGTTGGAAAGTCCTTAATACCATGAGAATGGTCACGAAATAGTAGCTCATAAGCTACTACTTTATCATTTCTATCTAAAATTTCTTGTCTTGCTATATATGCTTTTTCCAAGTTTCAACCTTTGATATCTTGCTTGATTATAACTTTGTTTATATTATATCTAATAGTACATAATTAAATTAGTTTTGGAATGACCCCGATAAAGTAGACAAACTTTTAATCAGTTAATTTGATAAAATAACAAGAGAACTTTTATGACATCAAGCGTATAAGAGATACTCATTGAAAGAGAATGTTGAAAGAGTGCGATTTTAAGTACAGACCTATTTATCATACAAGACACACATTTGCAACGGTGATGCTTGAAAATGGTGAGGATATTCTTTGGATATCAAATATGTTAGGTCTCACTGACTCAACAATGACTTTAAGCAGATATGCTAAATATATAAAGCGTGATGAGAGAAAAAGAGCTTCATTTTTGGGAAAAAGAGTAGCACTAAATAGCACCGAAACGACACCGAGTAATCAAAAAGTTGGTTAAAAAGGCTATTTTATGAGGTTTATAAAAGGGTGGCTCCGAATACTGGATTCGAACCAGTGGCCAAGTGATTAACAGTCACCTACTCTACCGCTGAGCTAATTCGGAATCTTAAAAAATGGTGTCAGAGGGGGGACTCGAACCCCCGACCCCCGGCTTATGAGACCAGTGCTCTAACCAGCTGAGCTACCCTGACATCTTTTAAGAGGCAGAATTATACTTCTTTAAAACTTTAATTAACCTAAGATACGAGAAAAGCTAAAAAATAATATTACTATCAACAATCTTAAGTAACAGGTATAAATAAACTTTAGTCACATAGGCTAAGACGTTGACTTTGTTACCTTATTTGTATAAAATTCGCGCTATAAATTATATTATTTAAGGAGTTTAAATGAATTTTCAACCATTAGGCAAAAGAGTCCTAGTAAAAAGAGTAGAAGAGGCAAATACTACTAGCAGTGGTATTATTATTCCTGATAATGCGCAAGAAAAGCCTTCAAAAGGCAAAGTTATGGCAGTTAGCGCAGAAGTTACAGAGCTGGCTTGTGGCGAAATTGTAGTTTTTGGAAAATTTTCAGGTAGTGAAATTTCACTTGACGGTGAGAAGTTTCTAGTTTTAGAGACAGAAGATATTTTTGGAATAATAAAGTAAAAGATAGTTCAAATCTGACACAAAAGGAACTTGTTTCTTTTACGGATAAGCAGATGAAGGGTTGCCTTCATTTTAATTTATAAAATAAAATTAAGGAAATAAATATGGCAAAAGAGATAATTTTTTCAGACAACGCACGTAATGCACTAGCTCGCGGTGTTGCAAAACTAACAGATGCGGTAAAAGTAACAATGGGACCTCGCGGTCGTAATGTTTTGATTCAAAAAAGCTACGGCAGCCCAATCATCACAAAAGACGGTGTTACCGTTGCTCGTGAGATAGAATTTAAAGATAAACTTGAAGATATGGGTGCTCAACTTGTAAAGCAAGTAGCATCAAATACTGCTGATGAGGCAGGTGACGGTACAACTACGGCAACAGTTTTGGCAAATGCGATATTTAGCGAAGGTCTTAGAAACATTACTGCAGGAGCTAATCCTGTTGAAGTTAAACGTGGAATGGACAAAGCTTGTACAGCGATTTTAGAGAACCTAAAAGCTGCCAGCAAAGCGGTAAACGGTAAAAAAGAGATTGCACAAGTTGCAAGTATCTCTGCAAATTCAGATACTCAAATAGGCGACATGATAGCAGAAGCTATGGAGAAAGTTGGTCAAGACGGTGTAATAACTGTTGAAGAGGCTAAGGGCATCTCTGATGAGCTTGATGTAGTTGAGGGAATGCAGTTTGACCGTGGTTATTTAAGCCCGTATTTCATTACAAATACTGAAAAGATGGTTGCAGAGATAGACAATCCTTGGATTTTACTATGTGACAGCAAGATTAATTCACTTAAAGATTTGCTTCCTGTTTTAGAGCAGGTTCAAAAAACTTCTCGTCCGCTTCTTATCATCGCTGAAGATGTAGAGGGAGAGGCTCTTTCAACTCTGGTTGTAAACAAACTTCGCGGTGTTTTAAACATCTCTGCCGTTAAAGCTCCAGGGTTTGGTGATCGCCGTAAAGCGATGCTTCAAGATTTAGCAATACTTACGGCAGGTACAGTAATCTCTGAAGAAACAGGACACACTTTAGAGGGTGCAACTATTCAGCATCTTGGTCAAGCATCTCGTATTGTAATTGACAAAGATAATACCGTAATCGTAAATGGCGCTGGAAAGCCTGAAAATGTAAAATCTAGAATTGCCGAAATAAAAGTTCAAATTAGCTCAACTACAAGCGAATATGACAAAGAGAAACTTCAAGAGCGTTTGGCAAAACTCTCAGGCGGAGTAGCTGTTATCAAAGTTGGTGCAGCGACAGAGACTGAAATGAAAGAGAGAAAAGACCGTGTTGATGATGCACTCTCGGCTACAAAAGCTGCGGTTGAAGAGGGCATTATTATAGGTGGCGGAGCTGCTTTAGTTCGCGCTGCTGCAAAGGTTAATCTTGATTTAACGGGCGACCAAAAAATTGGTTGTGAAATTATCCTTCGCGCAGTAAAAGCACCGATGAAGCAGATTGCTCAAAATGCAGGATATGACACAGGTGTTGTTGTAAATGCGGTAGAGAGTGCTACAAATGAAAATATCGGTTTCAATGCTGCAACAGGCGAATATGTTGATATGTTTGAAGCAGGAATCATTGACCCACTAAAAGTTGCGCGTGTTGCTCTTATAAACGCTACTTCGGTTGCAAGTCTGCTTTTAACTACTGAAGCGGCTATTTTTGAAATCCCAGAAGAGAACCCAGCACCTGCAAATATGGGTGGCATGGGCGGTATGCCTGGGATGATGTAACACATCTTCTTAAGTAACTATTCCTCCCTTCGCAAAGAAGGGAGACCCACAGCTTCACTATTTTTCTCCAGAGAGCCCTCAATAATTTAAGAAACATAAATAAAAAGTTATAATAGTCAGTATAATTAAATAAAAAAATTTGGTATAAAGAATGAAAAAAGAGATTTTGGAACGTTATGAACATACGGATAGCGGAGAGGTAATTATTGATATCTCCACAAAAAAAGTAGAGGATTTGTATAGCTATTTTGACAAAAAATCCCACTTTTTAAAAAAAGATTTAAACCAAGATTTAGTCGAGTATATGATTGAGAGTGCTAATGAGATTGAACAAGAGAGATTTATAATTCGATTTAATTTTGAAACAGAGGTAGATAGCGAAGCCACTTCAAGAGTCACAAACAGTGTAAATAAATTTTTTACCTATCTGCAAGAACATGAACATAGAAAAATGAAAGAGATGCTAAGAAAATCGATAATCTTGTTTGTGGTAGGTGTGGTAATTGCAGGGACGTCGGTATTTATGAACCAAAGCGAGTTTATGCACAAAAGCATCGCGTTTGCAGTTATCGCAGAGGGTTTGACCGTTGCGGCATGGGTTTCTTTGTGGGAGTCTTTAGCTACTTTTCTTATAAGATGGATGCCGTATAAAAAGAAAATCTCTATCTATGAACGAATTGGCAGTGCAAAAATTATATTTATTTCCGGCATAAAATAGAGGCTATCTAGCCTCTTTTATAGCCTCGAGTGCTGCTTCATAGTTAGGTTCGCTTGTAACCTCTTTTACTATCTCTTTATAAACGATAGTACCGCTTCTGTCTACCACAAAGACAGCTCTCGCACTCAGACCTTTAAGTCTGTTGTCGTCCATCAAAACGCCGTAAGCCTTGCTAACGCTTTTGTCTAAATAGTCGCTTGCTACAGTTAGATTTTCAATGCCTGAAGTTGTGCAAAAACGCTCAGATGCGAAAGGTAAATCCATAGAGATAACCGTAGTTTCACAAATATCTAAATTGTTAACGTCTTCGTTAAATCTTCTAGTTTCGGCAGCACATGTGTCTGTATCTAATGAAGGCACGGTAATAATTAGCTGTATTTTATCTTTTGCCCCGCCAATCTCTACATCATGTAAATCAGTACCGATAGCAGTAACGACCGGTGCGCTATCGCCAACCCCGATGGCATCTCCGACTAAAGTAACTTTTGTTCCGTTGAACATTGTTGATTGCATAAACATTCCCTTAATATTTTTTTTAATTATGTTATCATAAAAATTATGTTATTTATCTTTTATATCTATGTTTTTGAATATAATTACAAAAATTTAATTAGAAGTTGATGTATGCAAAACCCTTTTGAAACAGGCCATATAAAAAATTATATACTCTTGTATGTAAGTGTTGTTGTTATCATGGTACTTTTCTTTATAGCAACTACGCTCTTTCACGATGCAAAGAGTGTTGAGGAAAAAGTATTTAACGTAGATAAAAATAGTTCAGCATTAGTCGATAAAAGAGAGCAGAGTTCAGAGCAGAACTCTACGCAGAGCAGGTTTAAGCTTTTAGAGAAAGCTTACTGATTACTCTTTTGTAACTATATAGAGCTGCTCGTGATTTAGGCGTTTTAGTATATCCATAACGCTCACAAAATCCTGAAATTTTGACTCTTTGTCGCTTCTAAGAACTACTGTCTGCTCTTTTGAGATTGTGGAGAGTTTTTCCTCAAGCGTCTTTAAATCAACTTTTTCTTTTTCAAAAAAGAGCTCACCACTGGCGTTTACGTAGATTGTCATCTCTTTTTTAGCATCCTCTTTTTTTGAAGCTTTTGCCTGAGGAAGCTCAATAGGAATAATTCCATGATTTACGAACGTCGCAGTTGTTAAAACCATAACTAAAAGAACAAGCATGATGTCGATAAAGGGGATGACGTTTATCTCATCGAACCTTTTTCGCTGTTTTTTAAATTTTGCCATATCTAGTTACTTGTTTTTTTGTCTTGGGCGATATCAAAAAATGTTAATATTTTCTCTACTTTGCGAAGCAGTATGGTGTAAAAAATTATAGCCGGCATCGCTACAATAAGTCCCATGGCGGTAGCTTTAAGTGCAAGAGCCAGTCCTACCATTATCTTTTTTGCATCAATCGTTCCTACTTCACCCATAGTGTAAAATGTGAGCATAATTCCGATAACTGTTCCCAAAAGCCCGACATACGGAGCATTTGAACCTATAACGCTTATAACACTTATGTTATCCGTTAAATCCATTTCAAGCTTATCTCTGTTCTCATAATCACCAACGCGCACAGTGCTGTAAAACATCATTCTCTCTATAAATAACCAAAGAGTTAAGACACTCATAAGTATAAGAAGTCCCATAACTCCATAGTTTAATGTTACTTCCGCATAAGCTAAAATACTGTTTTCCACTAATTTTCCTTGAATTTTAAAATAACTGTTGTGCCAAAATTGGGCTTGGATTTGAAATTTAATAAAATTTCATTTGCATCACAAAACCGCTTAACCATACTAAGCCCGATACCGAAACCCTGCATATTCTCATTGCTCTGGTAATATCTGTCAAAAATTTTTAAAAGCTCTACTTCATCCATCCCGCAACCGTAGTCTTGTATGGATAGAGTTTGGTCTTGCAATTCTATACTTATTTTGTGAATATTTTGTGAATATTTTACAGCATTGTCGATAAGATTGTCAATTACTTTTGATAAGCCTACTTTATCATTGTTTATTTGCGTAGGCGTCATCTTAATGGTGAATTCTACATGCGGATAAATGCGGTCTAAAAACTCAATTCTGCTCTCTATAAGTTCATCAAGATTGATAATTTCATGCTTTATGTTAGAGCTCTGCAATTTTATCATATAATCCAGCTCATTATAGCGCTGCTGGAGCATATCGCAAGCACTCTCAATCCTAGAGATTCTCTTTAAATCTTTCTCTGCGGTTAGATTTTTTTTTAACATGTGGATATTTGTCTTGATTGTGCTTATTGGGAGATTTAGCTCATGAAGAGTCTCTGTTGAGAGGTTTTGCAGATTTGTTACATGTTCAAACAGAGGGTCGATTGAGAGTTTTGCGATTATTACGCCCGTAAACGCTATTAAAACAAGCAGTATGAGCAGCAGCAAAAATATATTTTCTATCTCTACAACAGCTGTAAAATAGTATAAAACAGCCATTAGAGAGATTACGGTGAGTGCGTAATATATAAAAATATTTATGCGCAGGTTACGAAACAAGTTTGTATCCAATTCCGCGGACGTTCTCTATACTTATTTGCGGGACAAGCTGCTTTATGCGGTTTATGTAAACTCTGAGCGCCCCATCACTTCCGCCTTCGCTGCTGCTCCAGAGCTCATTTAAAATCATCTCTTTTGGTACGGTATTGTTTGCATGTTTCATAAGAAGCAGAAGAAGCTCATACTCTTTTTTTGAGAGGTCCAGCTCCTCCTTGTTATAAGAGATACGTTTGTGAATATCGTCGCTGCACAACAACCCGATACATAAGGCACTTTCACTCTGAAACCTTTTTAAAAGGGCATTTATACGCAGCAGAAGCTCGTCCGTATCGAAAGGTTTGGTTAAAAAGTCATCTGCGCCGCTCATAAAACTTTTTTTGAGCATCTCTTTGTCTTTATGTGATGTTAAAAAAATGGCGGGTGTGTTGTCGTTTGAATCCCTTAGCTCTTTAAGAAGAGTTATCCCATCAATCAGAGGTACATTTATATCAAGAAGGTAGAGGTCAAATTTTTGCGTAAATGTCTTATCTAAAGCGCTCTGTCCATTTGGTGAGAGTTCGACCTCAAAGCCGCTCTCTTGCAGCAAATCTACGAGTGTATCCGCAAAAAGCGGATCATCCTCTAAAAGTAAAACTCTACTCAACGCTTCTTATTGCCCAGTTAATAACTTTGTTAGCATACATAGGTACGACATTTCCATAGATTGCGGGTACGACAAAAGGGCGTTTTTCTAAAATAACTTCCTTAAATTCGGGACAGAGTTTATATATGCTCTGTGCGTTGTCGCTGACAAAGGCTTGAAGGTTCTCAAGCTTGTCATACTGCTCAAAAATCTCACAAAGAAGCTGCATGGCAATAGGCGCGCTAAATACTCCGGCTGCACATCCCGCGCTCTCTTTTTTATCTCTTGGATGAGGTGCCGAGTCTGAACCGAACATTACTTTTGGATGAGCCCCAAGAGCTACTGTTAAAAGTGCGTCCAAATCCTCAGGTCTTTTTGCGATTGGTTTGCAGAAGTTGTGAGGCATCATCATTCCTCCGACAACATCATCAAGTGTAAAAATCAGGTGGTGAACGGTTATAGTTGCGTAGAGATTTTTATATTTATCCAGCATATCAACCGCTGCTTTTGTTGTGATATG